>JAHDCE010000154.1:6143-8364 GCA_020630045.1 Saprospiraceae bacterium
TATCAAATCCGGTGTACAATCTGTAACCGTACCTGCATCATTGACGAGGAACTCGATACCTAAATCTCCGCTAGCTCCTGAAATGGCACCACTCAATTCATAACATCCGGGTGATAAATCTATTTTATACCATCTCTCGTGGGTTGAGTTAGCTGAACAGGGTTCGTCTCCAGAGTAAGTCCTATCTCCATCAGCATAACAAATGCCATCAGAAACCGCGACTCCTGAAGTCATGGACAAGGCCGTGGCACAAGTTTGTCCGGGCTGATCGGTTCCGTTCAATTGAAAGTCAGCACCTGCGAATGTGTCTTTTGAACCATTTATATATACATAGTAAGTCGTGTTTCCCGACAAGCCTGTAATGCTATGGGCAAAACCGTCATTAAAGCCACAATTTGTGTAAACTGAAGCTCCACCACAAGCAGCATAAACAGCAATATTGGGTTTACATCCGCCCGAACATAGAAATCCGTTAAGTTGATAAGTAACGGAAGTCTCTCCCGGTCCAGTAGTAAAGCTATACCATGCTCCCGCAGATGAATTGCTGCCACACCCTCCAGTCGGTACCGTACCAGCGAGCGTTGTCGCCGAACTCACTCCGTTAGAAGTACAAATAGAAGCTGGATCAGAACAAGAACCTCCTTGTCCACTAGCAATAGTTCCTATGCAAAGGATAGAAACTGCGATAATGATTGTGTATAATTTTTTCATGTGTTATTTGTGTTTGTCGGGTGTTCAAAAGCTTACAAATGGACTATTTGATTAAGCCATTTTATAGGTTTTCAAAAAATTTGAAACACCCTTAGTTTGAAATGAAATTGTACTGTGACTTGTATTTTGTACATAAAAAGTCCGGCTTAACTCTTGTCACAGAATTAAGTTTAAAAAAAACATAACCCTTGAATTACTGATTGTAATTCAAGTCAAATTAGTATTCCAGATTTGTTATTGAAATTACTCTTCTTTTTTGAAGACTGGCTTTTTCTTCTGTCTGGCACCTCGAACAAGTGCTTCTTCCTTGGTTTTCACCGTTAAATGAACGGCGGGATTTCCTTTTTTACTTCTCACCTGCTTCCTTTTTTGATCAGAAGGAGAGCTTAGCTGTACTACTTCCTGTTTATCAATGGATTTACTGGGAGTAGTTTGAGCAAAAATTGCTGAAAACGCAAAAATTAAAGAGCATGTAAAGATAAATCGTTTCATGTTTAAATGTTTTAGGTTAATGAATCAATAGTTCAAAACTACAGGATGGTTAATCCTGTAAATATGTGTTTAGGTTAATTTGTAAACTAGTGGCTAATGCAATTAAAAAGCAGGGGAATGTTTCTTTGTCTCTCTATTTTAAATACTATAATCCCTTATTCTTCTCACAAGATAAATAAAACTAACTTATTTTCCAAGTATATCATGTCACAATTTTATTATTTATTACAAAAAACATGTAGCCGAATTTAAATTTTTTAAAGAAACTTATGATTTGACGTTAGAAAGTCAGGAAAACAGCGGATACTTATCCCTAAGCCAATAATAGAATCACCAATAACAACACTGCCAAAACGATTAAGGCGATTAGTGTAATAAATGTTTTTTTACAACAGTCGTCCCCGTCATCTAAGCAGTGGTCGCAACAATCCTCACAGCCATCAGAACAACAGAGATCGCAACAATCCACAAAACAATCGCTTCCGCATTCGGTGCAACATTCAGTGCAACAATCTAAAAAGCAAGATTTACGATTGAACTTTTGTAAAAGCCGGAGGCGACGTTCGATTTTTCTTCTCTTTTTTCCTGTATAACAAGCAATGGCCGATACCAGCAAGGACATGGCCACCGCCAAGGAGTATTGCTGATTTTGAACCGCTCTTATCACCTCTTCAAATTCTTCTGGGCGAACGAATACCGCTAAGGAAAATGTTGCGGCGGTCATGGGACGTTTCCATGCATTGACTTGATTTTCTTGAAAGAGGCGGACGACCTTCGAGTGGGAAGTCCGTAAAGAAACCGCCGCTTTTCGGGTTTTCTTTTCTTCTTGCCGTTCTTGCTTGTATAATCTACCAGCAAGATTGATCATGAGCCTACCGGTCAATGCCGCTTCTTTATTTCCCGGAAGGGAAATGTTTTGAAGAGCATCCAACACCATATCCCGCTGTTTTTCGATGACCTTCCGGAATGATTCTCTACCTGTCCGTTCAAAGTCGCGGATATTCCATCCTAGGACATC
>JAHDCE010000155.1 GCA_020630045.1 Saprospiraceae bacterium
CTATTCCCAAAATAACGATTTGTCTTTCATACAAAAAATTTCGTGATAACATCTAATAATCAAACTGCCCTTTTGAAGTGACAATAGTAACGCCTGATTTTTCGGCGGACTCTACCCTACCGACAATTCGAGCATCCACTCCAAAAGAGTTTGATATATCAATTACGCTTTGCGCCAACCCTTCGTTCAAATATAATTCCAATCTATGTCCCATATTAAAAACTTGATACATTTCCCGATCGGAAGTACCTGATTCTTTTTGAATCATTTTAAACAAATATGGAGTTTCAAAAAGGTCATCTTTAACTACCCGTATACCCGGATTTAAGAACTTGGACACTTTTGTCTGAGCTCCTCCTGAACAATGGATGATACCGTGAATTTGATTTTTGTCTAATGACAGTACCTTTTGTAAAATCGGAATGTATGTTCGAGTAGGTGATAAAATCAATTTACCGACAGTTGTCTCGACACCTCCTACTTCTATTGTTTCGGTTAATTTACGACTGCCTGAATAAATCACCTCTTTTGGTGTATTGGCATCAAAGCTATCCGGATAATTATTAGCATAAGAATGTGCTAATACATCATGACGAGCGGAGGTCAGGCCATTGCTTCCCATTCCTCCGTTGTATCCTGTTTCGTAAGAGGCCAATCCATCGGACGCCAATCCAACGACCACATCTCCCGGACGAATATCATTAACGATCACATCTTTCCGCTTTAGGCGGGCAAAGGTGGTATATCCGACATCGATGGTACGTACAATGTCTCCGACATCGGCGGTTTCCCCTCCTGCGAGGTGAATATTGCATCCATGTTTCCTGAGCATATCGGTAAATTCTACCGCCGCGTTGATAATGGTTGAAATCACCTCTCCCGGAATCAAGTTCTTATTCCGGCCTATCGTAGAAGAAAGGATAATATCATCAATACAGCCTACGCAAGCCATATCGTCAATATTCATGACAATGGCATCTTGTGCTATGCCTTTCCAAACCGACAAATCGCCTGTTTCTTTCCAATACAAATATGCAAGGCTGGTCTTTGTCCCTGCCGTATCGGCATGCATGACATTGCAATAAGCAGCGTCTCCCGCAACGATGTCCGGTAATATCTTGCAGAACGCCTTCGGGTAAAGTCCTTTGTCCAAATGTTTGATGGCTTCATGAACTTCATCCTTAGTAGCGGAAACGCCCCTTAAATCATATCTCATTTTATCATCCATACAAGATTCGTTTTGACTGTTTTCCGATGAATTTGTTTATCAATGATAATTGATAAACAAATTCAATACAAAGGTAGCAGATTAAATAGGCTATCCTTTTGGAATTTGCCCCCTTCCTTGTTAAAGTTATTTTAAGCGTTGACGAAATTCAAATTCAATTCCAGTAATTTCGTCTTTATTATGAACTTACTCTCGAAATATACTCGAAACTAAGTGGTTTATATTTATTTGCATAACTGCAATTCTTTTACTCCGCGTCATTTCGAGAATATCATTCAATGTAATTTGAAAGAACATGATGATTCGATTTTTATTCCCCCTCTGCATAATCTTATTTTCCGGCATCCATCTTTTTGCACAAGATGATGATGACTATGTAGATGAGGATTATTTCCGCTATGAGGACCGAGTTTACAAAGAGAATATCAAAGCCGTCCGGTTTCACATACGGGGAGCGGAGATGAGTATGCCAATGGTAGATTTAGGAGGAGGCGCCCAGTTAGTTTTGGATTTTGATGATTTGGAAGCTGATGGCAAATCATATTATTACACGATCGTTCATTGTAATAAAGATTGGACGCCTTCTGACGGGATTTCTGATATGGAATATATAGATGGTTTCACAGAAGAGGAAATCCGGAATATTGAATTCTCGAATATCACCCAACAGGACTACACCCATTACCGTTTATTCCTTCCCAATAATGACATGAAGTTCACGAAGTCCGGCAATTATTTGCTAAAGGTGTATACGGATGAAGGAGAAGAGGATTTGGCATTCACCAAACGCTTTGTCGTGGTTGACACCAAAATCAGAATCATGTCGGAAGTGAACCGAGCCTACAGCCTTGGTCAAATGCATACCCATCAAGAACTGGATTTTATTATTGACCATAAAGGATTGGTAATTTCGAATCCCAAACAGGAGGTATCCGTCTCTGTGTTGCAGAATGGAAATTGGATGACTGCCATGCAAGACATCCAACCTTTATTTATCAGGAGCGAGCGTTTGGAATATGATTATCAGGGAAAAATCACATTTCCGGGAATGAAGGAGTATCGCTTGCTTGATATGCGTAGTATGCGTCACAGGGGTCGGAAAGTCGCAGATATTTACGACATGACAGACTATTATGCCGTTGAATTAGAAAGGGAGCAAATCAGGATTGATTATCCCTATTTGACGGAGATAGATATGAATGGAAATTTCATTATCGACAACCTTGACGATGATGATCCCGATTTGGACGGGGATTATGCCGAGGTGACATTCCAACTAGAAAAACGGTTCCCTTTTGACAATGGCCATGTTTATGTTTTTGGCGGGTTGACCCACTGGCAACTGGACGAGGAGTTTCGGATGGAATTCAATGAAGACGAGCAGGCTTATATGACGACGGCATACCTAAAACAAGGGTTTTATAATTACATGTATGTTTATGTGCCTAAAGGAACCGAGGAGATTAGTTATGAAGAGACGGAAGGCAATTTTCATGAAACAGAAAACAACTATACCATTATTGTCTACTATCGTCCATTCGGAGGGCGATACGATCAAGTCATTGGAGCCCAAACTTTAAATTCGAATAATTAATTAGTACACACTGTACTTAGTAGAATCTTATTCCCCGTAAGGGGTAACAAAAAACATGATTCGGACACTTGGATGTGAGCGTATGCCCATAACACCTTTATCCAATTGTCATGAAAGAAGAATTGCTCCATTTCGTTTGGAAAACCAAACGCTTTGACTTTCGTCATTTAACATCTACTACGGGACAACCTATTTCTATTTTACAGTTCGGGCATTTGAATCCGAATGCAGGTCCGGATTTTTTAGAAGGCCGTATCAAAATCGGAAAAATGGAATGGGCCGGACATATCGAAATGCATCTTAAATCGTCCGATTGGTACAAGCACGGTCATCAAGAAGACCGGAAATATGACAACGTCATATTGCATGTGGTTTGGGAAGAAGATGTCCCCGTTTTTTCCAAGGTTCAACAACGCATTCCTTGTCTTGAACTAAAGGGGCGAATTCCTAAACAACTGATTCTCCATTATCGTCAATTGATTGCTTCTAGGCATCGGATTCCATGCGAGGGACTTTTCGCTACCATACCGGACAGTATTAAATTCATGTCACTGGAATCTTTGGCCGTGGAGCGGTTACAGGTCAAGTCGAGCACAATAGCCCAGCTTCCGGAGATGGTGGATGGAGACATAGCGTCTGCCTTTTACAAGCACTTGGCTTCGTCCTTCGGGTTGAAGGTCAATACTCTTCCTTTCGAATTGTTAGCGGCGTCCTTGCCACTTTCGATTATTGGAAAACATAGAGGTTCGGCGTTGCAATGTTCGGCTTTATTTCATGGTCAGGCCGGTTTTTTAGCCAGAACCTTCAAGGAAGATTATCCTAGTCAATTGAAAAGGGAATATTCCTTTTTAAAAAGTAAATACGACTTGACTCCGATAGACATCAAACATTGGAAATTCCTAAGGATGCGTCCTGCCGGATTCCCGACCTTACGTGTAGCGATGTTGGCCACATTATACCATACCAGAGATCGTCTCTTCAGTCAAATCATGTATGCTAAGAGCGTCCGAGAAGTCAGGGAACTATTCATGCTGGAATTGCCGATTTATTGGAACAACCATTATCTATTCGACAAACCTTCCAGTCCTAAGAGTAAGTCATTGGGAGATCAAACTTTTCGGCAAATACTCCTCAACTCGATTATCCCCTTCATGTTCTATTATGGCAAATGGAAAGGTGCTTCTTCCTATTGTGAAAAGGCATTGGATTGGATGGCCTCCATGCCTGTCGAAAACAACAAAATCACAAGGATGTGGAAAGATTTGGGATTGAAGTCGGAAAACGGCTTGCAAGGGCAAGCTTTGATTCATTTGAAAAAATCATATTGTGATAAGAAACGCTGTGCGGATTGTAAAATGGGGGGCTATCTATTAACGAATAATCATTCATAAAACCACTACAAAAAAACACCCCGACGCTAAAGCGTCGGGGTGTTTTGCATATACTAATCGACCGTGGTTACGATTAGAAGAATTTGCTTCTTCCATCTTCAACCTTAGCGCCTTCGACAAGGGCCGGCATCAATCGTCCTTGTACTTGTTGACGTTGTGACCGAGACAATGACGACCTAAGAGAAGGAATATTCGTAGGAGCCGTAGCATCCGTTTTATTAATCATTTGTACAACATATACTCCACCGTTACCGGCAATCGGCTTGCTGTATTTTCCGTTTTCTAAGGAGAACAAATTACCGATGACCTTTGGCTCTTGTGTGTTGAGTTGAGCAATGACCGGGTTATTAAAGCTTGCAAAAGCTGTATCCACTTCAAGTTCATCATAAGCGGCTACCACTCCCGTGAATCCGTTGATATCTTTTGGCAATTTTTCCAAAATCATATCACCTTTCTTCTTGGTCATGACCAATGCATTTCCTTGCTTTTTGAATGCGTCCACAGTTGGAACGCCCGCTTTTACTACAGAATTCAAACCGGCAACGACGTATTTGTTTTCATAGAAAAGTACCTCATCTGAAAAGCGATAGATTTCAGGTGAAACTCCACCGACTTTCGCTTCGTCAGAAATCGCCCATTTGACCATTTGGCGAGAAGATTCACCCGCTCCCAAACCAGTGATGAAAAATGCGTTTTCATCCAATGGTGACGTTGTATTCACAGTCATTGAAGTATCACCTTCAATGGCTGTTTTCATCGCTTCAAGAGTACGGTGTTTTTTAGCGAACAAGGTCGCTTTGGACAACATGGATTTTTGAGTTTCCTTACTAGGAATGATGTCACGTTGTAAATAAGCTACTTGTACACCTTGTTTACCCGAAGACTTGGTTTCAGTTACTTCGACAATATGTAATCCGAACTGGCTTTCTACCGTATAAAGTTTTCCTTTTTCCGCCTCGTAAAGCGTCAGGTCACTTACTTCCTTAACCCATTTCCCAGGGCCATACATACCGAATTCACCACCATTGTTTTTATTGCTGTTATCAACACTGTAACGAAGTACCATTTCGTCAAATGTAGCCTGCTTGTTTTCAATAGAATCGACGATGCTCTTGGCAAGTGTCTGGGCGGCTAAAGCATCCTGTGGGTTAATTTCCAATAGGATGTGTCGAGAATTGACGGAATCACGAATCACTTTTCGATCAAGGAGTCTAGCAACTTTATATTGACTACCTTCTAGGTATGGGCCATAGGTCGTTCCTACCTCTCCATTGAACAAGAAATCGCTAGCGCCATCACTACCCACTTGGTCTTTGGTATAATAAGCTTTGTCATATATTCCTTGGTTGGATTCGACAAACAACTTATAGCTGTTGCTATCTTCTTTTCTCATTTCAGGAAGAAGATTCGTCAATTCTTTTTCCCATTTAGCGGAATCCTTTTCTGTTGGATAAACATCGAATTCGATATAATCCAATATGTAGGTAGGCTTATCAAGTTCCAAAGACTTGGCATTCTCGTTGATATAAGCTTTGTAATCATCATCCGTCAAATTCACTTCGTTGTTGTCAATCACATCATAAGGAATGTGGACATAGGCATATTGAGCGGTACCATTGGACTCACCGTGAGACATTTCTGCCAACCAAGTAGGTGTGTAAATGGATTTTGATACCAAATCAAAGACACGTCTTTGAACTTGGTCTTTTACGACTCTTACTTTTTCTTCTTCCCAGAATGGGGCGAATTCAGGATTCAATTTCTCCGTCCTTTCCAACTCTTTGATTTGATTCAACTGTTCGGTATCCGGCAATTGACGGAATTGTTGGTTCGGGAAGTCCCTGATGATAATCGGGCTATAATTCGGCCCATAAACCAAAGATTCCAATTCTTCATCGGTAACGTTCAGTCCTAGCTTTTCGGCTTGGTTGTCAATGATGGTTTCACTAACCAATGTGCTCCACATTTGAGCTTGTCTTGCATAGTGGGTTCCTTGTTTGCCAAAACGCAAGTCGGTTTTACGTTGGAAATCTTGAACAGAAATTTCTTTTCCATCAATGGTACCGACACTTTGATCGGGACCTCCGAACATACTGTTATTTCCACTCATCATATCCATCAAAATGAAGGAGGCCATACCAATTCCTAGTAAAATGATGACCAGCCACATGTTGTTCCGGATTGTTCCTATTAATGCCATTTTTAATAATTAGGTTTTAAATTGCCTTAACAAATTGAAAGCCAAAGCCTTGCGAGCTATTGAATTTGAAACGGGTTTCTTTTTGAGAAAATCTCTGCAAAGAAACGGCTTTAGATTCAAAAAATCAAATGAATAGGCGGTCTCCCGAACGCATTTTCAGGCTTTATCCGCTTTGTTTTTAGTAGGTGTATGTCCGGCTACCACAACAACCAGTTCTCCTTTGACTTTTTTTCCTTTGAAGGCATCGACCAATTTAGCCAAAGGAAGCGTGACGATTTCTTCATGAAGTTTGGATATTTCGCGGGCGACGCATGCCAGTCGATCTCCTCCGCAGATTTCGGACAATTGTTCCAAAGTTTTCTGAATACGGTGCGGTGATTCGTAAAGCACAAAGGTATTTGGAAGAGCCGCCAGAAAATCCAATCTGGTCTTTTTGCCTTTCTTGTGGGGAAGAAATCCTTCAAAATAGAATTTATCGCATGGGATACCGGAGGCGACAAGGGCCGGGACAAACGCGGTGGCTCCGGGAAGCGGAACGACTTTCACTCCTTGTCTGACGCAAGATCGAACCAATAAAAATCCGGGGTCGGAAATCCCTGGCGTTCCGGCATCAGTCACTAGAGCAAAGGAAGCTCCCGTTTCCAGTCTTGCCAACAGGTCTTCTTGAATTTTGTGTTCGTTGTGAATATGGTAAGACCGAAGAGGGGTGTCTATTTCAAAATGTGTCAATAATTTTTTTGTCGTCCTTGTATCTTCCGCCAATATCAAGTCTACTTCTTTGAGTAAACGAATCGCCCTGAGGGTAATGTCCTCGAGGTTTCCGACGGGAGTGGGAATCAGGTACAACATAACCGGGGAATCAGGCCGGCTTAACCTCGTAGGTATAGAACTCCATGACCATATTGGAGAGCAATTTCTTGCATGCGAATTCTACTTTTTCGTTGGCACTATCCATATTGTCAGCCTCCAGCATCATCTCGATACGTTTTCCGATACGGACATCTTCTACACCGGCGAGGTTGATGTTTTTCATGTTTTTGGCTACGGTTTTGCCTTGTGGATCCAACAATTCCTTGTGTGGCATCACGTTGATTTCCGCCTTGAATTTCATATTGGTGAATGGTTTGGTTCCTGGTTGCCGGATTTCAAATGCCCAAATATGGACATGATTATATAAAGTGTGATAATCAAGCAAATTCCAAGGGAACGAAATATAATTAATAAAATAATGGATACAAAAATAATGATAAAGCGGGATTCATTGCCTTTCCAAGAGAGATTCTTGAATTTAAGACTAAAGTGTTTGATTTCGCTGATCATTAAAAAGGAAAGTATAAGGGTTATTACATAAATAAATGCAGGGTGGAACATCCATTCATTCCCATCATACATATATGATTTCACCATGACCAGGCCTATAACAAACATCGTGGATGCCGGGGTGGGAATTCCTACAAAATCGACACTTTGTCGGGTATCAATATTGAATTTTGCGAGGCGGTAAGCCGCGAATGCGGTAAATAAAAACCCGGGAAAAGCCAACCAAGGAATACACCATTCTTCAGGAGCGGTGGTTCCATAAAAATTTTCATATAAAAGAGAAAATAGCATATAACCGGGAACAACCCCGAAACTTACCATATCCGCCAAGGAGTCGAGCTGAACCCCCAAAGGGTTGGATACACCTAAGGCACGAGCGACCATCCCATCTGAAAAATCAGCGAGTAAACCTAGGCCGATACAAAATGCGGCTTGTGGATAGGCATCATTGGATATAAAATAGAGTGCCGCACAGCCGCAAAGCAAATTACACAAGGTAACGATATTGGGGATTTGCTTCCGAAACATGGCGCAAGTTAAGTAGACATGTATGAAATGAGCGGATTAATATTATCTTTTTTAAAGGTAATACCTGTATCAACTACAAAGTGCTCATTTACTTG
>JAHDCE010000156.1:0-8125 GCA_020630045.1 Saprospiraceae bacterium
AGATTTTGTCATGAATCAATGAGCACCCGGAGCCTGATAGCCGTAGCTATCATGGTGAGGATGCGAAGCGGAGTCAGGGCAAAAGATGTTTTCAAAATTTAATATTATTTAGTTTACAGTGTATTAAGTACCCGACCATAAATAATCAGGGAATATGTTTTTCTGTTATTTTTGTTAAAACAAATATTTCGGTCGCACCATTTTGTCATAAACCCTTTCAAATTATGATTTAACTGGCATTTAAAACCAAGTGGAGATGAAAGAAAAGAGGCAATTATTCAGACTGATAAAAACCATGAATCGCGGTGAGAAACGCGCATTCAAGTTATTTGCAAAAAAATACAACAAGGAGGATAACGTTTATATTAAATTGTTTGATGTTTTTGACAAATCAGATTCGCCTTCCTCTTCAGAAATGATTTATAAAAAACTGAAAAACACATCATTAAACAAGCAAATTCCCGTTTTAAAAAACCAACTTTTCCATTTAATACTTGCCAATTTAAGGAACCAGGCCCGTGATAAAAACGGTACGATTTATATCAACAATCACTTTGAAAACGGAGAAATTCTCCTAAGTAGAGGATTGTTTATCTCTGCACTGAACAGTTTGGAAAAAGCTCAAAAATCCGCATTAAAATATGGCGACTATTTAATGACATTAAAAATATTGGAAAAAAAATCCACTGTTTTTAGAAGAATACTCCCAACGGATGATTTCAAAGAAAAACTAAATGTGATTCACCAACAAAAAAATGAATTAAAAGCCTTTATCGCCCTAGAAGATGAACTAGAAAAAAATTATCAGGAATTATATTATTTATATCGAAAAAACGGGTTAACTGAAGATGCGGAAACAATTCAAACGTATCATGATTTAAAAAAAGAAACCGATCAACTATTCGATAAAGAAACAGCTACCGTAAAAGCTCGGCATTATTGGTTTTTATTCAATACTATTTATTTTTTTACAATTAAAAAATTTGAACGATCCGCTGAAATATCACTTGCACATATCCAACTTTTTGAAGAACATCCTACATTTTTAGAAAAGGAAACCAACGAGTACTTAAAGGCACTGAATAATGCCATCGCTATCTATATCAACTTTGAAAAATTTGATATCGCCAGGAATATCATCACCAAACTAGACGACCTTCCTATTTCTCCGGGTTTAAATAATAAATTTATTGAACAACGCATATTCGAAATCAAATATTCAAACCAACTTTCCATTTGCGTCCAAAATCAGGAAATCGAACATGGACTAAGTTTGATTGAGCAAATTGAAAAGGGCTTATTTCAATACAAAAATGTCGGACTCTCAATAGATAGACATATCCGTTTATCATTTGGAATCGCCTTGCTATTCTTTTGGAAAAAAGACTGGCTGGCTTGCTTGGAATGGATAGAAAAAATAGAAACTATCGAACAAGAATCAGTCGGAAGTCCGGCATTCGTTATCGGATATGCAAAAATTTTAAAAACCATCTCCCATCTTGAACTAGGGCACATTTCCCTCCTAGAATCATTGGTCAGATCGACCAAACGATTTTTAAACAGGAACAATAGGTTACTCCCTACCGAATCGGTCGTTATCAAATATTTGGAAAAATTAGCCCAAAAAGACATCATCGACCACGAGGCTACTTATATCGAATTGGAAAAAGAACTTCGTCCCGTCTCACAGTCAGAACCGACAAGCAACATTAATTCTACAGTAAGGATTTACAATTGGGCAAAAGAAAAAATTCATTAAAAAATAAAATACAAAACCCACTTAAAACATTAATAATCATTTTCTTAAGCATTAAAAAACAACTCTTAAAACTTAACTTTAACAAAGTTTTTGTTCATCATCCCCTCGTACATATAGCGTAACTTTATATTCAACGCACTTACATACTTTCCCCTAGTACATTGTAAACTAAGTAAGTTAAAGAATTGAGAACAAGATTTTGTCATGAATCAATGAGCACCCGGAGCCTGATAGCCGTAGCTATCATGGTGAGGATGCGAAGCGGAGTCATGACAAAAGATGTTTTCAAAATTTAATACTATTTAGTTTACAATGTACTATAGTATATACTTTATTGTTCAAATCACAGATCATTTATGACCATGAACTTTACATTCAAACACTTTTCATTTTTTGCATTCCCCCTATTATTGATGTTGTCAGTCGTGAATTACTCACCAGGACAAACATTGGTATGGGATGAATCTTTCACTACAACATCCGCGCCTGCCGGGTGGGTAACTCTCGATAACGGAGCAGGATCATGGGGCTTCACAGCAACAGCACCTCATCAAGCAGGCACCCATCATGCGAGACACAGTTGGGGGGCGAATGCCAGCAGTTACTTGATTACAAAGGCCGTCAATATGACCGCCGGTAATATTTATGACTTGAAATATTGGTATCGTGCGGAATCAGCATCCTTCGCTGAAACTTATGCGGTAAAAGTCGGTACGGCCCAAACTGCGGTGGGTCAATCTACCACCCTATTTTCTGAAACAACGGGTAACACTACCTATACACAGAAAACGGTTTCTTACACCGCGCCGACTACAGGTACCTACTACTTCTCTTGGCATGTCACTTCGGATGACATGTATTATTTGCACCTAGACGAAGTTGAAGTTTTCGAAACCGTAACGTGTATCGTTCCCGCAGCTACTGCGACCGTTGTTCCGGATTGTACCAATGGAGAATTCAGCGTCAGCTTGAACGTATCGACTATCGGAGATGCAACAGCTGTTGATATCACTTCTACTCCTGCAAGTAATGATGCGGATTCTGAAACGGGTGTGACAGCAGGGACATATACCTTCGGTCCTTATCCGGCAGGTACGAATGTGACCTTCGACGTAAATGGAAGCGGCTACTCGGGTTGTGATTTCACGACTAGTCCGGCTGTTACCGAAAATTGTGCTTGTACTACTACTCCAACTGCAACGGTAGGAACAGCAAATTTGAATTGTGGAGCGAATACCTACGACATCCAAGTAACAGTCACCTCTTTCGGAGACGGAACATCCGCAGATATCTATATCGACGGCGCTTCTGTCCAAACCGGGGCGGTGTTAAGCAATACATACACATTCGCCGGTTATGCGACCGGTGCCCACACTATCGACATCAAAGCGACAGGAGGTGCTTTCATCACTTGTGAAACGCCTTATGCTACTAATGAAACCTGTAATGGTGGTGACACTTGCGCAGATGCGGTTGACATTACCGGTTCTTGCCCAAGTTCTTTCGCCGGCGATTTGAGTGTTGCGAATATTGACGGGGGAGCCTTGATTCAAAATTATATCGGTTGTGGAAACGGTGACAATATCGCAAATTGTGGAGCGAATCCGACATTTTATGGTAGTGCTTATGTTCGTACAGACCACACGGATTTATGGTACTCCGTCAATCCGGGTGGCGCCAATACATTTACCGTAACCATTTCGAATTTAGTAGGTGGAAATGTTATGGTTTTACCGTATTTGACCAACGGAACTTGTCCGAGCACATCCGGAGCGAATACGACGCTTGCCACCCATATATCGATAGGAGCAGGATCCATAACCGGAGGAAATTGTCCATATTTCTCAGCAGACGGTTCCATTACTTTCACAGGAGCCGATATCGCTACGGCGACGACTGTTTACCTCAGGGTCATGCCTTGGGCACCGAACGGTTCGGGAGCGACCAATTGTGAAACTTTGACTTATCCGACATTCAATATTTGTACGACAGTACCTCAACCAAATGACATATGTGCGAATGCTGTTAACATCACATTGAACAATGGCGGCATGGCTAGCACCGGAAACCTAGGAGCGGCAACCAATGAAGGAAGCGACGAATGGGAATGTGGAGGAGCGACTTCTACGGCAGGTGACCTTTGGTATGAAGTATTCTACCCCGACTTCCCTACTTCCGTACAATCTTTCTTTACAGAGTTGACCCTTTCGGGAAATGCCGGCGACCAAGTACGTGTTATCGTTTATGACCAAACCGCTGCTTGTGGAAGTGCGACTAGTTATTCAGCCGTGGATTATTGTGAAGATATCACGCTTACAGGCGGAAGTGTCACAACAACTTTAGGCGATTTGCTTTCAACTGACGGATTCGATCGTTTCATCCAATTATTGCCTATCAGCGTTACCGGTAATGTGACCGCTTCTGCAAATGTTATATTCGACAATAGCTACTGTGCTGAGCATGGTGGATACGATATTACTTCTGCACTAGACCTAGACTTCAACTATGCAACTGCATCTACCGCCACTCCGACCAATGCCGGTCCGGATTTGTGGTATGAATTCGACCCGAATACAGGAAATGACGGATTCACATTTGTAGCATCTACCTCTGCCGACATCACCGTAACCGGACTTGCAGCCGGAGAGCAATTGACAGCCTACCTATATTATGGTAATATCGTTTCTACCGATAACTGCATGGACTACACTACGGATTATATCACCGAAGTCAATATTACAGGAGATGGCACCTATACCCTTCCATGTTTGGACGAAATACACAATGGCGCCCTAGGAGGATACTTGATTCGTTTTGCACAAGTTGCAGGTGGAACGACAGCAAATCCAACGATTACCGTTACACCTTCCGTCCCCGGTCCTTTCAACAACGATTGTGAAAATATTTGGGGCGGTACATCACCGGCTAACCTAGGAAGCGACTACCCTGCTGCTGAGTATTACAATGGATGGTACTTGATGGATGGAGAAATTCATACGGATAACTTTACCGGTGCGACTGATTGTAATCCGGCGATAACATCCGCTGTGTGTAGCGGTGTGGATTACGCAGCGATTTCAGCGGAAGATGAACGTGATTTGTGGTTCGTATTTGAAGTACCGGACAATGAGTGCGCGACAAAAGGATTGACTGAGTCTACTACCATCGAGAGTGCGGTTTTGGGCTTCGATTCTGGTAGTGGATCAAAGAACGCCATATTCTATGTTTACAGCGATTGTGGCGATGCGAACCTTGTGGACTGTAGTGGAATCATGCAAGGAGACGGTGCCGTCAATAACCCTTGGACAGTTTCAGGATTGACACAAGGAGAATTTTATATGATCCGTGCGAAACCGAGTTACTTGAATTCGGATTTCGATTTCCAATTCGATATCTCCATGACACAAGGAAATCCGGTTCCATGTAACAACAATGAAGATGGTGCTTGGCAACTGAATGTAGCGGATTGCCCGGATTATGACATGTTGGAAACTTGGTCCGCTCAAGGTGCGACTGATGTACACCAATTCGGTCAAAATGACGTTTGGTTCAAGTTCACTGCTCCCGACCCTGCGAATGGTAACGATACTTACTTCGTTCAAGACAAAAGTTGGGTAACGGTATTCCTTGAAGGTGTTTCCGGACACAATATCCAAATGGAATTGTACAAACTGGGAACTCCGGTCAATGCATTGAATACTTATTCAGTAAGTGGTGCCGGCGACCGTGTTTGGGGTAAATTCGGACACTTGGAGCCAGGTCAAGAATACCAAATCAGATTGTACCACAATCAGATTTCAACCGTTAACGTCACCTATAAGTTAGAGGTATACGCTGAAGGAGACGTTGACCCATGGGGTTGTGGTGAATTTGTAAATGACGCGACCGCTAAACTATGTGGTTCTTGTGGTGGTACTCCTGAAGACCCGACTGAATCATTATGTGAAGAATGGTACAAAATCGACCTTCCGCCATTAACTCCGGGCAACTTGTTCTGGATGATCGAGGTACGTGGATATGACCAAGTATTGGATTTCGAACTCCGTTCGGCATTCATTACGGAAAGTTCGGCGACAGAAGGAGATTTGGATGACTTCGATCACCCTTGTTCATCAAGAGTCGTTGAGCCGGCTGTCAATTTGATAGCAAGTGCGACTACCGCAATTGATTATGAAGTGACTGCTGGTTCTACTTATAGTGGATTTATCGGTGGTGCGACCGGAACAGGAAGCTGTCAAGACAGTTCTACCGATCCTCCTTACGGCGGTGGTTTCAGAAGGGTTTATCAAAGCTTGAACGGTCCTGACTTCGGACAAAAAGACTTTTACTACTTACGTGTATTCATGGATCCGGACGATGCCAATTATACTGCTTGTGCTACGGATGGTACGGAAGACATCTTCGCCTGTGATATCATCTTCAAAGGTCCTTACTTGACTCAAGCAGCGGCAGAAGGAGGTGGTGCGCCAAATGTCAATCTTTGTACTCGATTCGATTACTGTGATTTGTCCAGTGATGTATATCCTGCCGTATTCTCATTCTATACAGATGAAGACGAAGACAATCGTTCTGATAACGGTGTATGGTTAGGAAATATCATCGATAGCGAAAATGACAGTTGGGGCACCGGTGGCGCCGTTTCGGATGATACCAACGGTGATGATGAAGATGGTTTAATCATTGACACCAAAGCATTAGCTCCTGGCGGAACTGTAAAATTCAAGGCTATTGGTAATGCGATTGCAACCGGTACAAATGTCCATATCGGCATGTGGATCGACTGGGATAACAACGGTCAATTAGAGAATGTCAATGCAAATGGAGATCAAGAATTCTATTCGGGAATGGGGACTACCGCTTCTCCTGTAGATATCTTTATTGACGCAACAGTTCCTACGACTTACACTCCTGCCAGTGGAGATATCTTCGTTCGAGTAAAAGCAGGTACGGCCGCATTCTCTGCGGGTGATGCTTACAATGACTTGTTGAATGGTGAAGTAGAAGGTCACAAGTTCGGTGCTATTGATATCTTGTTACCTGTCGAATTATCCAAATTCGAAGGATTCGAAAACGGTCGCTTCAACACATTGAACTGGGAATCTTTGACAGAAGATAACTCAGAGTGGTATATCATCGAACGCTCAGCGAACGGTATTGACGGATTCCGAGAAATCGGAAGAGTGAAAGCGAACGGCAACTCGGCATCCGTTCTTAAATATACTTTCAATGACGAAAGCCCATTGGTATTGGGTTACTACCGTTTGAAAATGGTTGACTTTGACGAGTCATTCGAATACTCAAAGGTCATTACCATTGAAAGAGAAACGAAAGGGTTCTCATTCGTCAGCATCGCTCCGGTTCCTACAAGGGACTTATTAATGGTATCTTTCAGAGCGAAGGACACGGATGAAATCACATTTACGATTACCAATCCGGAAGGCAAAGTCATCCATACGGCATACGCCGAAGTTGACGAAGTCGGCGAGATAAGATTTGATTTAAGTGATTATGTTAATGGTGTGTATTACTTAACGATGAGTGATGGACAGTTGATCAGAACCGAAAGATTCGTCGTCATGAAATGATGACGAACGGAAGAACTTTCATATTCATTCCTCTATCGTTTTGACAAGGATGCTCCCGCTTGGGGGCATCCTTTTTTGATTTGATATTGTTATACCAATCTGTGAAAAAATGTACATTATCGTACTTATATACTCCAATTTCAATAGATGTTATCACGATTTTTTTTGTATGAAAGACAAATCGTTATTTTGGGAATAGGCGAGGCATTCACCACAAAGCATAGCCGTAACTACGTTTGAGGGGAATAACGAAGTGGATTTTCAAAATAACGGTTGGGTTATACTCAATTTTTCGTGATAACATCTAATATGCTTCGAAAAAAAATACAATCCTACTATACTCAATTTCGAAATACAATAATTTATTGATATTAAAATACTTTTTATCAATTACTAAAAACTGTCCTTCAAAGCGGAATTTATCGTGCCTTGCCAATTCTTTTTTTATAGTATCCACTTTGTCAAAAACATTGGTAATCTGCAAAACTTTAACTTCGCCGTATTTAATATTTTTAGCCTTAGCGATAGAGTCTATCGTGGCTACCAGCAATTCACCATTTGGAAGTTGCTTATTTTGTCCATAGGCTGACACTCCAATTACAAGTAATAACAAGAGTATACTGAATTTCAAATTTCTCATCATTGATTATTTTTTACAATAGATGTTATCACGATTTTTTTTGTATGAAAGACAAATTGTTATTTTGGGAATAGACGAGGCATTCGCCACAAAGCATAGCCGTAACTACGTTTGAGGGGAATAACGAAGTGGATTTTCAAA
>JAHDCE010000156.1:8225-8319 GCA_020630045.1 Saprospiraceae bacterium
ATAACGGTTGGGTTATACTCAATTTTTCGTGATAACATCTAATAAGTACCCGGCCATAAATAATTAGGGAATATGCTTTTCGGGTATTTTTGCT
>JAHDCE010000157.1 GCA_020630045.1 Saprospiraceae bacterium
ACGGAGAGCCCTTCACAAGTGAAATGGAAATTCAATGGGAATTCGGATCTGAATGCCCCTCCGTCGATATTGCCATATACGGCTTTGACCGGAGCAATGGTTTCCAGTGCATCAATGACGTCGAAAGTTCCAATATCTCCGGCATGCCATATTTCGTCCATCCCGTCAAAATAATCGTTGAGGCGGGCGTCGAAAAATCCGTGTGTATCGGAAATGAGTCCGATTTTTTTCATTTACGATGAATCAAGCTAATAGAATAGGAGGCAAAATTAAGGGAATTAAATGGTTGTTTCCCCAAACATTATAAGTATAAAAAGACTATATTTGCACCTCTTTTGGCTATGCCTAAATCAATTTATTAACAACGACATAAATAACGATGCAAGGAAAGGGTATCATTAAGACACTGTTTTTCTTACTGTTAGCAGTAACGCTTTATCAAATTTTCCTCTATTATCCGACCAATAATGCGGAGAAAGAGTGTTTGGCGAAGGCCACCGATATAGCGAATGGAAATGAAGTAATACAGGATTCCATTTACAAAAGTTTGCTAGATTCCATTACGGATGAGCCGCTTTTAAACATTCCTTTGGTGGGTAATCTCTCTTATGCAGAGGTGAAAAAACAGCAAATGGGACTTGGATTGGACTTGAAAGGCGGTATGAGTGCCGTACTTCAGGTAGACTTGAAAGAATATCTATTCAAGCAATCTGATAGTAATGCGGATCCTAGGTTCCAAACAGCTTTGGAAAACGCTCAAAAAGGATTGACTGGCTCCCAGTCAGATTACTTGACTTTATTTGGTCAAGAATGGGCTAAAGTAGCTGATGGTGCTTCTTTGGGTGAAATATTCATCACTTCTGATGCATACAGTGACAAGATCGGAATTAACACGACCGATACTGAGATACTCAACATCTTAAGAGAAGATACCAAGAAGACAGTTAACCAGACTTACAATATGTTGCTTCAACGTATTGACAGAATGGGTGTTGTTCAACCGAATGTCACTTTGGATGAGGCACGTGATTTGATTCTTGTGGAGTTGCCGGGTATTGAAAACCCGAAGTTAGCAGCTGACATGCTTGAAGGTACAGCGAATCTCCAGTTCTGGAAAACATATACTGCCGGAGAAATCAATTCAAAATTATTCGCTGCTGATCAGGAATTGAAAAAAGAAGAAGAAGCACGTGATACGACATCGGGTGAGGTGGAAATGATGACCATCGATACCTTGATGCCCAAATTGGATGATAGCGGTCAACCTGTCCTGGACTCTGCCGGTCAGGTTGTCATGGAGCAAACGCAAATGGAAGTTCCCGCGAATTTCAATTCCGTTGATCCTAGAGGGCCGTTGTCTCGTCTTTTGACAATGGGAGGAATGGATTCTCGAAGAGCCGCTATTGGATTAGCTGGTAAAAGAGATCGTGATGAAGTACTTAAAATATTAGAATCTCCTCAGGTTAAGGCACAAGTTCCACCGGATGTGAAATTCTATTTTGGCGCTAAGCCCATCATTGATGATGAAGGGGTTTCTACTGGTAATTATATGCTTTATGCCATCAAGGAAGGTTATGACAAGCAAGCTCCACTTGAAGGTGATATCGTTAAATCAGCTAGGACTGAGACTGACCCGACAACCGGACAAGTTGGTGTTAATTTGGATATGAAAGGCGATGGTCCTCAGGTTTGGTGTCAGTTGACGACAGAAGCATTTAATCAAGGAGAAAAACCGATTGCCATTATTCTTGATGGTGAGGTGGTATCTGCTCCTAGTGTGAATGGAGCGATATGTCAAGGAAGCTCAAGGATTTCAGGTGGATTTTCCGTTTTGGAAGCTCAAAACTTAGCCACTAAATTAGAAATCGGTGCATTGCCTGCTAGTCCCCGCATTATCCAACAAGCCGAGGTGGGACCTACTCTTGGCCAAAAAAATATCAACCGATCATTAACTGCATTAGGAATCGGATTTGTTTTGGTTCTTTTGTTTATGATCGCGTACTACTCCGGAGGTGGTATCATTTCTATCATTGCCTTGTTAACTAACCTATTATTCATCTTCGGTGCTTTGTCGAATATGGGTAATGTCCTTACGCTTCCCGGTATTGCGGGTATCGTTTTGACAATTGGTATGGCGGTTGATGCCAACGTGATCATCTTTGAACGGATACGTGAAGAATTGCGAGAAGGCAAATCCCTACTGGTTTCCGTAGCGGATGGCTTCAGTCATTCTTACTCTGCGATTATAGATGCCAACGTTACGACCATTTTGGTTGCTTTGGTTCTTCTTTATTTCGGTATGGGCCCCATCAAGGGTTTTGCATCCGTTTTGATTGTGGGGGTTATCATGTCCGTATTTACAGCGGTATTATTAGGACGTCTTATCATTGATTGGTGGACGGTTAGCCGTGGAAAAGACATGGGCTTTTGGATGGGCTGGTCTAAAAACTTCCTGAGCAACTTGAGCGTAGATTGGTTGGCAAAAAGAAAAATCGCTTATGGTATTTCTGCTGTGATTATTATCGCCGGTCTTATTTCAATGTTTACTGTAGGATTTGACTATGGTGTTGATTTTACCGGTGGATATAGTTATACCGTTGAAATTAAAGATGATAAAACTTACACTGCAGCTCAAATCAAAGATGCCTTGAAGGTTCCTTTTGATGGGGAGCCGGTCGTTAAGACTTTTGATAGTGCCAATACTTTCTCTATTACTACAAAATACCTATCTGATCAACAAGGAGACGGTACTTCTGAAAAGGTATTCGCCAAGTTGCACGAAGGTATTAATGGTTTAGTAGGTGGTAATTTGAAATTGTCGGACTTTGAAAACGCCAAAAGTTCAACGACGAAAGTAATCAGTTCCAATATCGTAGGACCGACTATTGCCGATGATATTCGTAAGAGCTCGATTTGGGCGACTATCGTAGCACTCTTGTTTATCTTTACTTACATCTTTATCCGTTTCCGGAAATGGCAATTCTCTTTGGGTGCGGTAGCGGCCTTGTTCCACGATGTTCTTATTGTATTGAGTGTGTTCTCTATCGGTTTCGCAGTCGGATTACCATTCTCGTTGGAGATTGACCAAGCATTTATCGCGGCCTTGTTGACCGTAGTAGGTTACTCCATTAACGATACGGTGGTCGTATTCGACCGTATCCGTGAGTTCTTGAATAAATATGTCGGACGAAGCAAAGATGAAGTCATCAATATGGCGGTAAACAGTACGGTCAGTAGAACCGTGATTACATCTTTGACGACTTTGTTCGTGGTGTTAATATTGTTTATCTTCGGTAGTGGTAGTATCAAAGGTTTTGCATTCGCGCTTGTGGTAGGTATCCTAGTGGGTACTTATTCCTCGGTATTCATCGCGACTCCGATTGTCCATGATTCGACTAAGGATTTGACACCTAAGAAACCTAAGAAGAAGTCCCAGACTTCTACCTTGGCTAGAAAACAAGCTCAGGCTTAATTCTTGGGAGTAAAATCATCAATAAACAAAACCCTCCCGGCGTTACGCCGGGAGGGTTTTGTAATTTTAATACAACGATAACAGTCGAAAGTTTGAGAATAGCATCTCTTATACGGTAGCCTGTTATTATCTTCGAATTGTGTTTGCACGACTTGTGCAATGAAAAATTACCAAATTATGGCTAAAGCTAAAAAAAGAAAACTCTGGAAAAAGCTACTTATCGGATTCGGAATCTTTTTCCTTGTCCTACTAGGAGCTATTATCGCGATTCCTTATTTCTTCAAAGGGGAATTGCTTGAATTAGCGAAAACAGAAATCAATAAGAACGTTGATGCTAAGGTGGACTTCAAAGACGTAAACCTTTCTTTAATCAAAAGTTTTCCGGACTTCACCTTTTCATTAGAGGAATTGGACATCGCCGGAGTTGAAAGATTTGAAGGAGTACCCCTAGCCAAAATGGAACGCTTGGATTTGACTTTGGACTTAATGTCCGTCATCAATGGCGATAAGGTGGAAATCAAGAAAGTCGGATTGGTAAAACCCGATATCAATGTAATGGTGACACGTGATGGTGCTGCGAATTATGATATCGCCAAACCTACCGATGCTTCTACAAGTGAAGAAGAAACTTCAGGGGAAGCCACCTCTTTTGAGGTAGGCTTGAATGAATATTATATCACGGACGGCCGTTTGGTATATGATGACAAACCCGGCGGTACTTATCTCAAAATCGAGGGATTGAACCATTCTGGATCAGGTAATTTTACCGAAGCGATATATGATATCGCCACAAGAACTAAAATCGACAAATTAACTGCCGTTTCAGGCGGAGTAGGGTACCTGAACAAGGCGAATCTCGATGCTGATCTGACAGTGAATGCTGATATGAATTCCAACACTTTTACTCTTAAGGAAAATAGTATTCGTTTGAATGCCCTTAAAATCAATGCAGATGGTCAAGTGGCCATGAAGGGAAATGATGTGAATGTAGATCTTAAATTCGATGCGCCGAGTTCTGAATTCAAGCATTTGTTGTCTATGATTCCAGGAGCCTATACCAAGGACTTCGAAGGAGTGAAAGCAGACGGAACATTCAAGTTCAACGGTTTTGCCAAAGGGACATATAATGAAAAGAGATTGCCCGCTTTCGGATTGGATTTGAATATAGGAAACGGTTCTTTCCAATATCCGGATTTACCAATGGGCATGAAAGATATCAAGACCAATATCAAGGTGAACAGCCCTTCCTCCGATTTGGATAAAATGACAGTTGATATTCCGTCCTTCCACATGTTGTTGGGGGCGAATCCATTTGACGCTACATTGAACCTGAAAACACCCATATCCGACCCGGATGTCGATTCAAAGGTGAAAGGAAAAATTGATTTGGCGGATTTAGCGAAAGCGTTTCCGATGGAAGGCGTCCAATCCTTGAAAGGTATTATCAATGCGGATGTGGCAACCAAGACCAAAATGTCCTACATAGATAATGAACAATATGACAAAGTGGATATGGCGGGAGCGCTCCAAGTACAAGGAGTCGATTATGTAGCGGATGGGATGCCTAAGGTTTCTATTTCCAATATGGAAATGGACTTTACGCCTCAAAATGTAAACCTGAAAGATTTTACAGCCATTCTAGGTAAGTCGGATATTAAAGCTAATGGTACGCTGGATAATATTCTGGCATATTTCGCCCCGGATAAAACCATGAAAGGAACCCTGAAATTACGCTCGAAATTTTTCGATGCCAATGAATGGATGGGCGAGGAAGAAACAGCCTCCCCTCAACCGGCCACAGGTGAAAATCCGGCCGAAACTCCGGAAGGGGAAAGCGAAATATTCGATCGATTCGACTTTACCTTGGATGCTGAGATGAATGAAATCGCTTATGATGACCTCAAAATTATGAATACGGTGGCAAAAGGTCATTTTACACCATCCACGGTTGAATTTTCTGAAATGTCAACCAAAGTAGGGAAGAGTGATATTGCCATGAAAGGCAAATTGACCAATGTGTTTCCTTTTGTTTTTGACAATGAAACCCTAGGAGGAGAAATCGATATTACATCCAATACATTGGACTTGAATGAACTGATGGGATATACCGGATCTACCGAAGATGCGGCTCCGACTGAAAAGGTGGAAACCCCCGAACCTGCCGGAGAAGGAGAGGCCATATTGATTCCTGATAATTTCAATATCAAACTGAATACGGATATCAAAAAGGTGATTTATACCAATATGAATCTCAACAGTCTTAAGGGGGCAGTAATCGTAGCGGACTCCAAGGCGAGCCTAGCGGATGTTACCGCCAAAACCCTAGGAGGAACCATCAAATTGGCAGGAGGATACGATTCGAGCGACAAGGAGAACCCATTGTTCGATATTACTTATTCCATGCTTAAAATGGATTTTGAAGAATCTTTCAAAACATTGAATACTTTCCAAAAATTAGCCCCTGTCGGGGAATTCCTGAAAGGAACGTTTTCGACTGATATTAAAATATCGGGAAAACTCGGAAAGGATATGATGCCGGATATGAATACGATTTCAGCAAGCGGTCTCTTGGAAACCATCAATGCGGTAGTTGATAATTTCGAACCGATTCAAGCCATTGGAAATAAACTGAACGTCAAGTACCTCAAGGATGATATTTCTATTAAAAACACCAAAAATTGGTTTGAGGTGGTAGATGGAAGAGTCAAGGTCAAACCTTTTGACGCACAGGTTAAGGATGTGAAAATGAAAATCGGCGGATCTCATGGATTCGATCAGAGCTTGGATTATGTGGTTGATATGATTATCCCTAAAGACTTAATTGCCAAAGGAAAGGTTGGTGATTTAGCGGATACGGGACTGGATTTTCTCAATCAACACGCGTCCAAATTCGGTGTCAATTTGAATAGTGCGGGCAGTGAAATTCATGTCAAATTGAGATTGACCGGGCCGATGAAAAAGCCGGATGTCAAAGTGGAAAAAGTGTCTTTAGGTGGTGAAAAATCCGTAAAAGATGCTGCTACAGATGCGATTAAGGATGTCGCTAACCAAGTAGCCGATAGTGTGAAAACCATAGTTGAGGATAAAGTGGATGAAGTTACCGAACAGGTTAAAGACGTGGTTGATGACAAAGTGGAAGAAGTAACCGAGCAAGTCAAAGGTGTGGTTGATGATAAGATGGAAGAAGTCAAAGACCAGGTTAAGGACCAAGTAGGTGATGTGGTAGGTGATAAGGTGGAAGATGTCAAGGATCAGGTCGGCGAGCAGGTCGGCGATAAAATAGATGATGCCCTCGATGGTAAATTGGATGATGTCAAAGACAAGGTGAAAGATGGAATCGGTGGATGGAATCCATTCAAAAAGGACAAAAAAGATGATGATTGACCAAAGGGTTGTCTGATTGGCAAAAGAAAACTTCTCTAAATGATGTGTTAACTTTCATTTAAAGTGGGTAGTCGGACTTCGCATACCATGTATTACTTTCTTATCTTGTCGTTAGATGACCAACAGTTGTTATTACACCAATTAAATAATAGACAATGCGTGGCCTTTTATCCATATCAATGCTGGTTCTTTCCTTTTTCCTCCTTACGGCTTTCGCCGAAAAGGACGAGATTAGTTTTGAATTGACGACCACTGTCAAATGGATGACATGGGAAGAAGCGATTGAAGCTTCACAAAAAGAGAAACGGAAAGTTTTTGTCGATGTTTATACCGACTGGTGTACTTGGTGTAAACACATGGACAAGAACACTTTTTCCGATCCGGTAATCGCTTCTTATCTCAATGAGAACTTTTACCCGGTAAAATTCGATGCGGAGCAGCGCGAGCCGATACGTTTCAACAATAAAGAATATAAATTCGTCAAGAGCGGACGTCGTGGTTATCACGAATTGGCCCTTTGGCTCATGAGAGGCAGAATCGGATATCCGACAGTGGTTTTCTTGGATGAAGATCAAAAAATCATACAACCGATCCCTAGTTATTTGCCTCCTGAAAAGTTTGAACCGATCATGACTTACTTCGGAGAAGGCTATCATAAAAAAACGCCTTGGGAACATTATCTCAAGTCCTACAAAAGAAAAGGCGTGACCACTAGTGGGAAATAATTCGGGCTTCGTCGATAAAAAATCAATTTGAAATCCCCGTTCATGGACTTGAACGGGGATTTTCTTATTTTGCCACTACGAATTCAAAAATCCAATGAAACCATGCAAGAAGTCGTTTTAAATATCAATGGACTCACCAAAAATTTCCACCGCATCCAAGCGGTTAGTCAACTCGATCTCAAAGTTGGACAGGGCGATATATATGGAATTTTAGGGCCTAACGGAAGTGGTAAAACCACTACACTGGGTATGATACTCGGTATTATACATCCCTCTAACGGTTCCTTTTCTTGGTTTGGCCAAAAAAATAAGGTAAACGTAAGACATCGATTGGGAACGCTCTTAGAAACGCCCAATTTTTATCCATACATGGATGCTGACCAAAACCTGGACATCATCGCCCATATCAAAAATGTCAAAGACCGCAACTTTGATGATTTGTTGGAATTGGTCAACCTGAAAGAACGTCGCAAGTCCAAATTCAAAACCTATTCCTTGGGTATGAAGCAAAGGCTGGCGATTGCTGGTGCCATGGTCGGCGATCCGGACGTATTGATATTCGATGAGCCTACCAACGGTCTCGATCCAGCGGGTATCGTGGAAGTCCGTGAGACCATTCTCAAAATCGCACAGCGAGGGAAAACCATTATCATGGCCAGCCATATTTTGGATGAGGTGGAGAAAATTTGTTCCCACGTCGCCATTTTGAAAAAAGGGAAATTACTCGCC
>JAHDCE010000158.1 GCA_020630045.1 Saprospiraceae bacterium
TCATTATTCGATTACTTTTGGCCAGGTACTTACCACTAAGTGGAATTCGTCGTCGGGGGATATTTGTTAAAATATCCCCCGACGTTTTTTTGTATCATGCATCGAATTTTAGCAGGAAAGGATTATGTTAGAAAATACATGGTGATATATGTCCTAGAATACGAGGATATTTATTAATTTTGAAAGAACAGTCTTGACTAAAAATTTATAGGCATGAACAACCTTGGCGCAAAATCATTTATTCTGGCATTCCTTGTGTTTGCAACATTCTCTTTGAATGCTCAAACAATTCCGACACAAACACAAGAAGGAAAAACCAAAGTTTCCACTTTAGCGAAAGCCCAAAAACCGGCTCCCGCTCCCGCCAGGGCCGACCGCAAAATTCAAACCCGAAAAGAAAAACAGCTGGAAGCCATTTCAAAAAGGATAGAATTACTCTTGAAAGAACCCGATTCTCCGAAAAAGCAGAGGCAACTCGAATATTTTAGGAATAAACGTAAGGAAATTCTTGATGACAAGAATTAACGAGACTTTTCCTACAATCGAATTCGATTATTCCTGAGTATTTTAATGAAAACGAACAATGAAGCATTATTCTTTACTTTTGAAATCAACCATCTGCTTGTCCTTTCTTCTATTTCTAGGGACTTCAGGTGTCGTTTATGGACAAGGAGCTACTTGTGATCAAGCACAAGCTTTTTGTTCTGATGGTGGTGCCACCTTTGCAGCAGGTGTAAACGTGCCGGGTGTCACCCCGGATAACAATGATTACTCTTGTCCGGGCGATAATTTGATTACTCAGCCGAACCCGGCCTGGTATTATCTTGAAATCGACCAAGGTGGTTATCTTGAAATCGACTTGATAACTTCTCCACCTGAGGATATTGATTTCGCTATATGGGGACCATATCCGGATTTAGCGAGTGCGACCTCACAGTGTAATACTCCTGGACTTCCCGAGGCCGTAGATTGTAGTTTTGATCCTGCAGAAAATGAACAAGTAAATGTAAACAATACTCAGCCCGGTGAAATTTACATTCTTGTAATTACAAACTATTCTAATAGTCCCACACAAATATCTGCGAATACTACAGGAGGTAGTGTCGCCACGACAGATTGTAATATTGTAGGTTGTGATGCAGAGTCCGGAACTTATACTCCAAGTGGTACTGGCGATATCAGCTCTACTAGTGCGGTTTTATGTTTAGGGGATGATGTTTCCTTGACATCTGATGATAATTATGTGTTGCCTCCTCCGACTACTGGCGAAGAAGCTGAATTGATGTACGCTATTTATGACTGTGAACCTACAGTTGCTGATCCGGACTCAGATCCTTGTTTTACCGGCTTGTTCTGGACAGGTGAAGATTATACGACTACTAATACATCGGGAGGTATCCCCCAAGACTTTATTGATGCGGGAATTACAGGAGATGCATCAAATACAGTTTGGTTGGTTCCTTATACGATGGATGATGGTGACAATAATGGCAACCCTAACGGAGTCATTAATATTGATAACAGTGGAGATAACTGTTGGGATTTCGGTCAACCATATGCAATAACATTCTTTGATCCTCCTACCATTGTGACTTCTACTACCTGTGATATCAATACTTCTTCCGGTTCTATTACCGTTGATGTTGGTGGTACCGGGGTTTATACCATTACGGATACTGGCGATGGAAATATCGGTCCTTCTACCATTGGTGCTGGGTCAGGTGGATTCATGGTAACCGGATTGAGTGATGGAGATACTTGGAGTTTTGATCTAGGCCAAGGTTCATGTTCAGAAACATTCTCCGGAACATTCAATTGTGGTGATGATGCATGTTTGATTAACTATACATTGGTTGCGACTCCACCTGTCTCAGACTTTCCCAATAATCAATATCCTCCTGATACGGATGTTACCTTCTGTTTTAATATTCTTGAATACAATCAAACCAATTCCAATTTCCTACAAGGGGTCATTCCGACCACAACCGGGAACTGGAGCAATCCGGTTCCCACTCCTGGGACAGGAACCCCTGACCCCCAAGGTAATAATGAAGATGGTTCGCAATGGGATTGGTTCCCGGGTGGAGTAGTTGATTTACAAGCAGGAGCTGGATCGGGGACAACTGTAGCTGATCCGGGTTGGTGGTTCCAAAGTGTTAACTCACCTGGCTTTTCTGGTAATATTAATAATGTTGATCCGGATGATAGTTGGGGGGATGGATGTACACTGGCATGTTATCCGGATATTGGAAATGGTGGATGTAATGGAGTAGGTAGTTTTACAACATATATCAGTGGATGTGGATGTACAGGTAGTTTGACTTCCGGGTTTGGCCTTTGGGTTGGCCCCAGTGGTACTGGAGCCGATATCACGGATAATTCTATGGATCAAACGTTATGTGATTCATATGGAGGACAATGGATAGCAGCTAATGGATATTGTTCTTTCTACGAATGCCAATCTTATCCCGATGGAGGTGATGGCTTGCAATGGACTTTCTGCTTTGATGTTACGACTGATCCTTGTAATCCGACCGGAGCGGATATCAATGGCGACCTTGGTGTTTCTATCAAAACTTATGCGGATGGTGAAGCAGGGATTTGGACAAACGCCGGTTGTACGGTTGATGAAGCCATTACAACGGATTTCACTATGTGTTGTATTCCTCCTCCGACAACCATCCCTAACACTTTCTGTGAAGAAGGAGCAATTAGCTTAGCTGTCGATGAAACGGTGACGGATTGGGACACCAACTGGGATATTGATTGGTATACCCAAGCTACTGGCGGTCTTTCCATCGGTTCCGGTAATCCTTTCGATCCGGGAGCACTGGATCCGGGTACTTATACTTTCTTTGCTGAAACCAATCAAAACGGTTGTTTGAGTGAAACGCGTACACCTGTTACTATTGTGGTCGATCCATTGCCGGTAATTACCATTGATGATTTTGATAAAGAAATTTGTGGAGGACAGTCCGCGGCAATTAATACTACCGTCCAATATGAAACCAGTATCTCTTGGTCGCCTAATACCAGTTCTGTAGATGATGTCACTGTTACGCCAACTGCGGCTAACCCATTCTCTCAAACAGTATATACCATCACTGCGACCAATGCATGTGGTTCAGTAACAGAAAGTGTTGAAATATTTACCTATATCGCACCGGATATCAGTACAACCGATCCGACAATATGTGCCGGCGAATCATTTGATTTGAATTCATTGACTATCAATGACGCAGTCACATGGGGAAGTCCGGCTGATACAACGATTACATATCACTCCGCCACTCCTCCGGATGGTACCAATGAGTTAGGTGGAACAGTTGTATCTCCAAGTACGACAACAACATATTATGTGCAGTCCATTAATGGTGATTGTCCGGATGTTGTTCCAGTAACCGTAAATGTGAATTCGGCAGTTAATTTTGCTAAATAATTTTTCTCCGGAAGGAGATTTGAATAACTCATGAAAGCGGTGCGGACTTAACTGTTCGCACCGCTTTTTTGCATTATTGTTTTGCACTTTAACAGAACTTCGTACCTTGGAGTCGTTTGGTGAATTTCTATTCATAGAAAGACCCATAGTTTAAATTTGAACCAAGAAGACCAAAACCTTAACCTTACATGGCACAGCCTAAAATCCTGGTGACCGGAGCCGGTGGGCAATTGGGTTCCGTGTTAGTACCTGCCTTACAAGCTAAATATGGGTTTAATCAAGTTGTCGCTTCAGACATTCGAGACAAAATCGAAATAAACGCCGATTATGTTCAATTGGATGTACTGGACAAAAGACAAGTGATTGATATCATTCATGCACGAGGTATTAATCAAGTCTATCATTTAGCAGCCATTCTATCCGCAAAAGGAGAAGAAAATGTTCAATTTACTTGGGACATTAATGTAGGAGGATTAATTAATCTATTGGAAGTCGCTCGCACCGCTAGATTAGAAAAGGTGTTCGTTCCTAGCTCGATAGCAGTATTCGGACCACTTACACAAGGAGAACAAACCCCCCAATACCCGGTTTTGATTCCTGAGACGATTTATGGTATCAGCAAGGTCACAGGAGAACAATGGTGCAACTATTACCACAAAAGATTTAATTTGGATGTCAGGTCATTGCGGTATCCGGGGCTTATTAGTTACCAATCGATGCCAGGAGGAGGTACTACGGATTATGCAGTAGATATTTTTCATAAAGCGGTTCAAGACCAACATTTCCAATGTTTCCTTTCGGAAAATACCCGTTTGCCCATGATGTATATGCCGGATGCAGTCCGAGCTACCCTAGAACTTATGGAAGCTCCTCGAGAACAAATTTCCGTAAGGACATCCTACAATTTGGCGGCTATGAATTTTACACCCAAGGAAATTTATCAGGAAATTCAAAAACACCTACCCCAATTTACAATTTCCTATCAACCCGACTTCCGACAAGAAATCGCTGACTCATGGACCCAATCCATCAATGATGAAAATGCGAGAATGGACTGGAAGTGGAAGGAAGAATATAATTTGCCCAAAATGGTGGCGGATATGATCCATCACCTTAAAATCCATTATCAAGAAAAAAATCAAGATCATGTTTGATAAGGTTAGAAATGAAATCCAAGCGGAATTAGACGCTTTGCGTGAAGCCGGACTTTACAAAGAAGAACGAGTCATCACCACTCCGCAAGCAGCAGAAATCGCTACGGATAAAGGCTTGGAAGTCCTCAATTTTTGTGCAAATAATTACTTGGGTCTTTCTTCGGATGCAAGAGTCATTGAAGCCGCCAAATCTACGATTGATGAATTCGGTTATGGAATGTCTTCTGTACGTTTTATTTGTGGAACTCAATCTATCCACAAGCAATTGGAGCAGAAAACGGCGGAATTCCTAGGCATGGAAGATTGCATTTTATATGCCGCGGCTTTTGATGCCAATGGTGGCGTTTTCGAACCCATTTTAACGAAGGAAGATGCCATTATTTCAGATACGCTCAATCATGCTTCCATCATTGATGGAATACGACTTTGCAAAGCGGAACGGCATCGTTATATCCACAACGATATGGCGGATTTGGAAGAAAAATTAAAAGCTACCCAGCATTGCCGTAGGCGGATGATCGCAACCGATGGAGTATTTTCTATGGATGGTACCATCGCCCAATTGGATAAAATTTGCGATTTAGCCGATAAATATGACGCAATGGTTATGGTCGATGAATGCCATTCCACCGGATTCATGGGTAAAACAGGAAGGGGAACCCATGAATACCGAAATGTGATGGGAAGGATTGATATCATTACCGGAACATACGGAAAAGCCCTAGGAGGAGCCTCCGGAGGGTTCACCGCAGCGAGGAAAGAAATCGTTGATATGTTACGCCAAAAATCAAGACCATATCTATTTTCTAATACTGTCGCTCCAAGCATAGTGGGAGCAAGTATCAAAGTATTGGAATTATTGATGTCATCTACCGATCTTCGTGATAAACTGGAAGAAAATACCAAGTTTTTCCGAACAGAAATGACCCGGATTCGATATTATACCCGGTGAACATGCTATTGTACCTATTATGCTATACGATGCGCCACTTGCCCAGTCTTTTGCAAACAAGTTGCTGGAAGAAGGCATTTATGTTATTGGTTTTTTCTATCCGGTAGTTCCCAAAGGCCAAGCTCGAATCCGAGTTCAATTGTCTGCCGGGCACGAACGGAAGCACCTTGAAAAAGCGGTGGCGGCATTCACTAAAATTGGAAAAGAATTAGGAGTCTTAAAATAAAATAAAATGAGTTCGATCAACTGGCAAACAGTAAAAGAATACGAAGATATCACGTATAAAAAATGCAATGGCGTAGCCCGCATCGCCTTTAACCGACCTGCAATCCGCAATGCATTCCGACCCAAAACAGTCGGCGAATTATATGACGCTTTCTTAGACGCAAGGGAAGATACTTCCATCGGAGTCGTTCTCTTTTCCGGAGAAGGCCCCTCACCCAAAGACGGAGTATACGCTTTTTGTAGCGGTGGAGATCAAAATGCCCGAGGACATCAAGGATATGTTGATGATGAAGGTATGCCACGCCTCAATATATTGGAAGTCCAACGATTGATTCGCTTCATGCCCAAAGTCGTCATTGCGGTTGTTCCCGGATGGGCTGTTGGTGGCGGCCATAGTTTGCATGTCGTTTGTGACCTGACCCTTGCTAGCAAAGAACATGCGATATTCAAACAAACCGATGCGGATGTCACCAGTTTCGACGGAGGATATGGATCCGCCTACTTGGCAAAAATGATCGGACAAAAACGAGCCCGTGAAATCTTCTTCCTAGGACGTAATTATTCCGCGCAGGAAGCCTATGAAATGGGAATGGTCAATGCCGTCATCCCACATGATGACCTAGAAGATACCGCTTACCAATGGGCGTGTGAAATTCTTGAAAAATCCCCGACATCCATCAAGATGCTCAAATTCGCATTTAATCTCACTGATGACGGTATGGTCGGTCAACAAGTATTCGCGGGTGAAGCGACTCGTCTGGCTTACATGACAGATGAAGCAAAGGAAGGACGCAACGCATTCCTAGAAAAACGCAAACCTAATTTCAAGGACATCAAGTGGATTCCCTAGGGGCTTTTAGCGGTTTTCGGGATTGTCGCTCATGCTTTTCCCCTTACGGGGAATTCATATCTTTGTGGAAAACCTAGGAGAGATATGTTATTTACAGAGATGAACTTGTCCAAATCATTGCTGAACGCACTTGAAGATTTGGAATATACGGACGCTACGCCTATTCAAGAGGAAGCGTTCAATCCTATCCTTTCCGGAAAAGATGTCCTAGGTATCGCCCAAACCGGAACCGGGAAAACATTTGCCTATCTACTGCCCATTCTCAGGGATTTAAAATATTCAAAGGAAGGCAACCTTCGAGTTTTGGTCGTTGTACCAACCCGGGAATTGGTACTCCAAGTCGCTGGTGAAATAGAGAAATTGACCAAGTATTCCACCGTTCGAGTCCTAGGAGTATATGGTGGCGTCAATTTAAAAACACACCTAAGGGAAGTAGCCGAAGGGGTCGATATCCTAGTCGCAACTCCGGGACGTTTAGTCGATTTGGCGCTAGCCAGATCGATAAAACTCAAAACCGTCAAAAAGTTGATAATCGATGAAGTAGATGAAATGCTCAACTTGGGTTTTCGTACCCAGTTGACACAAATTTTTGATTTACTTCCTAGTAGACGACAAAACCTGATGTTCTCCGCAACACTAACAGAAGAAGTAGCAGGGATAACAGATACGTTTTTCAATGATCCCGTACGAATAGAAGTAGCGGCTTCCGGTACACCGGTGGATAAAATCGAACAATCCGCATACCACATTCCCAATTATTACTCAAAAGTCAATTTGTTGGAACATCTCCTGCAAAATGATGAAGCCATGGACAAGGTGCTCATATTTGCCGGTACCAAAAAAATGGCGGATCGGATATTCGAAGCATTCAATGAAAAGTTTCCGGAACAATTCGGTGTCATCCATTCCAACAAATCACAAAATTATCGGATTCGATCCGTCAAAGACTTTGAAACGGGCAATATCAGAGTATTGATTGCCACAGACATCATCGCACGTGGATTGGATGTTCATGGTGTGAGCCATGTCATTAATTTTGATACCCCCGATGTCCGAGAAAACTATATACATAGGGTAGGGCGTACCGGTCGTGCCGACCGCACGGGTATTGCCATCACATTCGTGTCAAACGGAGAGGAAGAATACCAAATGGCGATAGAGGCATTGATGAAGACCACGATTCCCCTCAAGGACGTTCCGCCGGAAGTCAAAATATCAAGCCGATTACTTCCTGAAGAAGTCCCGACCCAAGGAGGTGATAAAAATTATTTACCCGAATTCGACCTCAGTAAGTCCAAGGGAGCATTCCACGAGAAAAAACTAAAAAATCAGAAAGTCAATCTTGCTGATGAAAAAAGGAAAGCATTCCGTAAGGCAAAGAAAAATTGGGGTGGCCGTAAAGGGAGGAAAAAGAAAAAGTAGTACCGGTATTTTGGGTAATTGTGTTTAGTTATCGGAAAAATAAAGAAATATGACCTTGTTTATAGGAAAAAAGCCAAGAAAAGATAATCCCTACACTCAAATCATAATTAGTTTTTTAGATAATTACGGTGAAGGTTTAGCATTGCTCAAAGACTTAAATTTAATCCTGAATCTATCGGAGGAACAATCTCATGAAGTCGTCTCATTCTTTTTAGAGTTAGCTTGTCAGTCACAAGCG
>JAHDCE010000159.1 GCA_020630045.1 Saprospiraceae bacterium
GTGCCCTTTTTGGGTTACATTTTTGGGCAAGCAAAAATGTAACATCAACCCAACAGTTGACCGAGCGCCTATCGAATATTCACCAAGGACTTTCTTGGAAAATGATGTAGAATGTGCAATTTGTTATATACACCTTTTTTATTAAGAATTCCCCTAGCTCAAAAAGAAACCGTTATTTTGTGGTTTGCAGATTAAATATCGTTTGTAATATGAGATACCAACCATTAACCTTACTTCTGATTCTTGTCTTGTCTTTAGTAAGTTGCCAATCCGGAGGTGATTCCGTCCAAACCGAAAAGGATTATGAAAAAATGAAGGAAGAGGTCAAAAAATGGAAGGTGGATTACGAAAAATTCCGTAAAGACAGTCTGTTTATCGCTACCCGAATGAAAGAAGCCGTTGATGAAGCCTCTTTTATCAGCGAAAGCCATAGCCTCTTGGTAGAACTCAAAAATGCGACCTTGACCGAAGCCAAGGAGGTTAAGGTATTGTTCTCCATAAACAACATGGGAGAAGATGGAGAATACCTGATTTTATCCGAAGAGTTCAGCGTATCGGATAATACAGGAAAGCATTATTCACTGTCATCCCTGGCACTTTCCGACAAGGAATTGTCACTCGATGCTCCTAGTAACCCCCAGCTTTTACCCAAGGGGACTTTCATAAAATTGGAAGCCACTTTCGACGGGCTAGCCGAAGGGAGCGAAAACTTGAATTTGTCTTTTCCCATGATTAAGAATCCCAAATCGGATAATGCCGAAGGCGAGGTGGTTCGATTTTATAAAATAAAAATCAATTGATGTCATATCTAGACATTTCAAAAGAAGTTGGCGAAGCGTTGCACAATGGACGGCCGGTAGTTGCTTTGGAATCGACCATTATTTCACACGGAATGCCTTATCCCCAAAATGTTGAAACCGCTATACAGGTGGAAAACCAAGTCAGGGAGTCCGGAGCGATTCCCGCAACAATCGCCATTATCAATGGAAAGATGAAAGCCGGATTGACAACCGATGAAATCACACTACTTGGACAAGAAGGGTTTGCCGTTCCAAAGGTGAGCAGACGTGATTTTCCATATATTCTTTCACAAGGAAAAAATGGAGCGACAACCGTAGCATCCACAATGATTATTTCGGCGAAAGCCGGAATAAAAATATTCGCTACAGGCGGAATAGGAGGTGTGCATCGTGGTGCGGAAACCACTATGGATATTTCAGCTGACTTGCAAGAATTGGCGAATACTGATGTAGCAGTAGTCTCTGCCGGTGCCAAATCCATTTTAGACCTCGGACTGACATTGGAATATCTCGAAACAATGGGAGTGCCGGTCATAGGTTATCGGACAGAGGAGTTCCCCGCTTTTTATTCCCGCGAAAGCGGATTTGGCGTCGATTACCGATTGGATGATGCAGGGGCAATCGCTTCCTTATTACATGCCAAGTGGGAAAACGATTTGAGCGGCGGTGTTTTAATTGCCAACCCCGTCCCTGAATCGCATGCCCTTCCCACTAACACAATGGATAGAGTCATCGAAGAAGCCATCCGACAAGCGGAACAAAAAGGAATTTCGGGCAAGAAACTAACACCTTTTCTCCTAGGAAAAATCAAGGAATTGACCCAAGGGGAAAGCTTAGTCAGTAATATCGAATTGGTGATGAATAATGCACGATTGGCGGCTTCCATTGCCATCGAACTCGCCGCCATCAATACTCCCACATCATGAATGGGGCCAATTGGTAAGTGAAGGCCCATTCTCCGTTCGCATCCATTTCTACCATTCTGAACCAACCGCGGTCGTCCCAAACCGTTGCCGCCATATTTGAAGAAGTGACGCTTCTCCTGAAGTGTAGGTAATAATCACGGACGACTTGGGTGTTTCGATCTTCTTGTATATTCGCTCTGCCTACTCCGAACTCACCGTATAAAACGGGCGTATTCAGCAATCCGGAATGTTCGGCGATGACACAGACTTGCTCTACAAGTGACTCCTTACCGGGCCAAGCGGCATTATCGCCATATGGGCCACAAAAATCCCAAGGATCGTATGAATGGACCTGTACCATCAAGAAAGGGTCATTTCCATTTCCGGGCAGGCTATCAGCTACCGGATAAATCACAGGGAGCATATATTGGTTTCCTTGGCCATTTGGCGAAACCATCACATAGCGAGTGGTATTATTGCCGCCGGTGGCACGAATCGCATCATAGGCGATTTTATTCACATGTCTTGTCCTGGCCTGTGCCTGGGTAGAGTAGGGGTGCAACCCTCCTATCCAGTCCCCGAAGGCACCTTCGGGTTCGTTCAGGACTTCAAAAATCAATTGTTCCGGATAACCCTTGAAATGATTGGCTATTTGAGTCCATAGCGTGATGAAAAAATCATCATAGGCACTAGAGTCGTCATATCCCGATTTGAACCAATGTTCATGATGGGTATTGATAACTACATAATACCCCGTTGCTAAAGCATAATCGACCACATCTTTGAACGCTTGGAACCTAGGGTGGGAGAAGTCGATATTTCCTTGATTGTCCGCCAATACATCTCCCCCGAATCCATCAGACCAAGTAATGGGTATTCGGACATGTCTCATATCCAGCGTTTGGTAGTGGTCAAGTATTCCGCTATTGGTTTTAATGTCGGTCGTATTCATGCTGAAGTCAAATACATTGCCTAGGTTGAATCCTGCACCCAAACTATCAATGATGTCGAATTGGGGGGCGACTGTCGAACAGTAGGGAGGTGCCGGGGATACGGTGATGTCTTCACACCCCAGACTCAGGATTATAGTGCAACTCAAGTAGGCCGCTGCCATGTATCCGATGAATTTCCGCAATGCCATAAAAATTGGTTTTTCCAAATTGTCAATTTATTACACTGTGTACTAACTAAGTAATGTGGGTACTTATTTCCGTGCTTCAAATCGCATGGAAACCGAATTGACGCAATATCGCTTGTGAGTTGGCGGCGGGCCATCATTGAAGATATGTCCAAGATGACCTTCGCAGTTTGAACAAACAATTTCCATCCTCGTCATTCCATGGCTTCTGTCAAGGATTTGTTTGATGTTGGCGGATTCTAATTCTCCCCAAAACGCCGGCCACCCACATCCCGAGTTGTATTTGTTTTCAGAGTCGAAAAGGGGAAAGTCGCAGCCGGCACAATGGTAAGTGCCTTCTTCAAAATGATGATCGTATTCTCCGGTAAATGCCCGTTCGGTGCCTTTGAGTCTGAGGACGCGGTATTCTTCTTCGGTGAGCAGTGTTTTCCATTCTTGATCTGTGGTATCGAGGTTTGGCTTCTTTTTCATATTTCTAATGATTTATTTTACTCATCCAAAATTTTCTTTCTAGTGGAAATTTGCAAAATTTATAAGACAGGACATAAAAATATCTAATTTTGCAAGCAATTGAGAAATTTTCAGATGAGTTCATCCAATAAATTACTCCACACGATACCAACTCCTACTGACCATGTTAAGCAAACCATTATCCTATTGGGGGATTTTAGCCATATTGTTGACCATTTGTGGTCAAATAACCGCACAAACCGAGGGGGAGGTTTCGCTTGCGACTCCAAGGGCGGCAATATACACTCATTTATATTTTTTGCAGTCGGATTCGTATGATGCGGAAAAGTCTGCCTTGGCAGTTCCGGAAGTAGAGAATAGGGAAGAATTAGCAAGACAAATCAAGCAAGTATTGGATGCCAAAGGTCTGTTCGTCGCCATGTCGAAGATTCCTAAAGATTCAAATTATGTTGATACGGAAAAGCAATCCAAGTATATTCTCTTTCCTATCAAGTTACCGGAAGTTTATCTTGAAAAACAGGGTGGAGATTGGAGATATTCGGCGGAAACTGCCGAGATGATTCCAATCCTACATTCCGAATTATATCCGATGGGTAGCGAAGTCTTGCTCAATATTTTTCCAAGGATGGGTACCGGTAAATTCCTAGGGCTGATGGTTTGGCAATATTTGGGGTTTGCCATATTTCTAATCGTCGGATTCCTGTTTTATTTAATCTTTACGAAAATATTGGATGTCATCATGACACGAATGGCGAAAAGCCGCCTTTCACAAGAATATTTCGACCCGGCTTTAATACACAAAATCGCTCGATTAATCGGGCTGATTATTGTGGTTACGCTTATTGGTTGGTTCTCGCCCGTTTTACAATTGCCGGTCAAATTTTCCGCAGGATTGATGACCGTATTGAGTATTCTGAAATATGTCTTTTTCATATTGTTGGGACTCCGATTGATTGATTTCTTGATGTACTATGCCACTCGTTTTACGGAGAAAACCGATTCGAGGATGGATGACCAATTGTTACTCATCGTCAAGCGGATTTTACAAATTATCCTTGTGGTGTTTGGTATTATTTCCATCTTAAATTTGTTGAATGTAAACGTGGCTGCCCTAGTAGCCGGGGTTTCAGTAGGAGGACTTGCCATCGCATTAGCAGCCCAGGATTCTGTAAAGAACTTGATTGGTGCTTTGATGATATTCATCGACAAACCATTTGATGTCGGCGATTATGTGATTGCCGGAAATGTATCCGGCGTGGTGCAAGAAGTCGGTTTTAGATCTACGAGACTTCAAGCTTCGGATACTTCTATGATATCCGTCCCGAATGGAAAAATGGTGGATATGACCATCAACAACCTCGGACGTAGGGTGTATCGTAGATATCGGACTCAAATCGGTATCAACTATGATACGCCACCGGATATCATCGACATATTTGTGGAGGGAATTGAAGGAATCATGGCACACCATCCCCACACTTTGGATGAAAAAACCGAAGTGCATCTCACGGAATTCGGGCCTTCTTCATTGGATATTATGCTTCAAACTTTCATTAATGTAGATTCTTGGTCGGAAGAACTCCGTACCAAACAAAACATCATGGTGGAAATTTTGAAACTTGCTGGTGAAATGGGCGTAGATTTCGCCTTCCCATCCCAATCTTTATATGTAGAATCCCTTCCGGGAAATGAAAAAGTTAATCGTCCCCGGATTACAAAAGAGGAGGCTTCAGCAATTATGAAGAGTTACGTTGAAAAACACAGGAAGAGTTAAAACATCAAATTATTTCCTCAATCCAAATCAAATAAATCATCCACTCCGATGTATCTGGCTTTTACAAAGCCTTCACCAAATTCATATCCTGCCGGACGACCATAATCCCTTGATCGTGCTTTGATGAATTCTAGGAAACTCAGACCCGAAATGGGGGTTTCTGGCTCCTTGGAATCCGGATTATAGAATTGGGTTTTAAAAGCCATTATCATTTCGACTTTCTTGTCCCAATATGGGGTGATGTCAACTACAAAGTCAGGATGTTGATAGTAATCTTGAATATAATGATACATTACTTTGGGACGCCAGTGTTTTTGTGGTTTTCCGTCATTATCCACTGTTTCAATTTTCAATAATCCGGATAAGAAGCAGGCATCAGCCGTTAGTTTGGCAGCACGACCATGATCCGGATGACGATCAGATATGGCATTGGTCAATACGATTTTAGGTTGAGCGGCCCGAATGATTCGAATGATTTTTTTGAGATTCTCCGGGTTGTGCTGGAAAAAGCCGTCTGCCATCCGTAAGTTTTCCCTGAATTTAGCTCCTAGTATTTTAGATGAGTCAGCAGCCTCTTGGTCTCTGGTTTCGGCCGTTCCCCTTGACCCCAGTTCACCTCTGGTCAAATCCAATAACCCGACAGTATATCCTTTTTCAATATGTTTGATAAGGGTTCCGCTACATGATAATTCGACATCATCCGGATGAACGCCAATCGCTAAAATATCAACAGGTTGCATAGGTTTTTATTTGCGGTGGGGTAGGATCTGATTTTTCATTCTAAACACATACTAAGCTTCAAGCAACGTATTGATTTTCCGAATGATTTTTTTAGCGTCAGGTTTAGTGAAACTGTAATAGAAATCGACCAATTTCCCCTCCTTGTCAATCAAATATTTTTGAAAGTTCCATTTAGGAGCTGCATTGAATTTTCCATTCTTTGATTTATCACCCAAAAAGTCGAATAATTCGGAAGCGTTTTGCCCCTTCACTTTCATTTTGGCAAAAATAGGATATTCCGCTTCATATTTTAGCACGCAAAATTGTTCGGCCCCCTGGTCGTCCAAAGGTTCTTGCCCTGCAAAATCATTAGAAGGGAAAGCTAAAATCTCAAAGTCCTCTTCCTTGTAGATATCATGAAGGCGTTTCATGTTTTTCAATTGGGGAGTGAATCCGCATTTAGATGCAGTATTGACAATCAACACTACTTTGTCCTTGTATTCTTCCAAGGAGATTTCATCACCATTGGTTTTTTTGACATTGAACTGGTGTATACTATTATCCATATCGTTTTATATTGAAAAATGAAAGCCGATGGTTAATCAACCATCGGCTTTCATTTTTGTTCATCCGGAAAGAGTCGGATAAGTGTTATTTGATAACAAGAATCTGATCAACCGTAAGGGTCGATGGATCTAGGATTCCATTATCCAGCATGATTCCTTCAACCGTTACATTGTATTTTTTAGCGATACTATATAAGGTTTCACCCTTTTTGACCGTATGATTGGTTTCTGTCGCTACGATTTTTTCGGTCTTTCCTTCCATGGTTTCTTCACCTGCAAAAATATCATCGGTCAAGAATCCGCCATATTCTTCAGGTTGAGTCTTGGGCTTATCCAAAACAACACCTTTCTTGGCCAAATCATCTGCTGCTGCCGTTGCATCAGGCACCATCCCCGGAACCGGGCAATTACAATCTGATGTCAATAATTCCTGACAATTTTCCAATTCATTTGAAGTCAATCCATTCATCTTTTTGAATCGTTCGACAGTATACCCATAACGATAAGCAATCCCAAAAATAGATTCTCCCGGCTTTACGATATGGATACCCTTCCTTGACTTTTTCGTACAAGGACTCTCATTTACCAATTTAGCACTTCCGCCTTTTCCGGCCAGATCTTCGCCCATATCATATTCGGATGGGATAGTTGTCCTCGCCAATCTGAGTTTGGTATATACAGGTACGTTTTTAGGATCTTTGATATCATTCAATGCGATTAAGTCTTCGACTTTCATTCCATTTCTTGTCGCGACACGATAAAGGGTTTCATTAGGTTGAAGAGTATAGTAACCATAAGTTACATATCCCCCTCCTTTGGATGCCAAATCTTCAAGGATAGTCGTTTCTTCTTCCTTGGGTTTTGGAGTGGTATCTTTACTCAAATCCGGATAATCTGCGGAGGCTGTAGTTTTAGCAGCATCGGATGGCGGCAAGGAGTAAAACTCGACACCTCCTGAAGAAGAACCTGACCCTGAATCGGCTACCTCAGTAGCAGCTGGAGGAGTCGTGGTAATAGGTGTAATGGTCGGATCCGTAGGAGCATTTCCCATACAAACAGCACCGATATAATTGTCAACCGGTAAGTTATTGATGTATTTCAATCGGAAAGTTTCCTGAGATACATCTCCGACTTTATAGTGATAAGTTTGCTCAAGAATACCAATCTCAGGTATCATGGTCATATCAACCACTTCACCACAAGTAGTTGTCGGATTTTTTTGAAATTTATGCGTTTCCTTGCAATCGCTAAAATCATTACCGAAATAATAAACCTCGTTCAGGTTTTTATTATCAGCGATGTTTTCATTCATGACCAAGGAATTGATTTGGTAATCCATTCCGAAAGAACGCTCCTTGTAAGTGATTAAGGAGCCGTTGAAATTAAGGACGGAAGCACTGATAACCGGACTGATTGAATACCCCCCTTTTTCTTTTTTAACGATGTACACATCGACATCCTTGGCATTGATTTTGGTGGCCAAATTTTTATCTAAAGCCAATACCTTGCAGGACTTTGTCGCAGAAGGTTTACGCTTATTTAGTTTCTTATTTTCGACGCCCACGTCGAAAATAAGCTTGTCTTTACCATTTTTGGATGCGGAGTATTTTATAATGCTATAATCAACTTTGCTATCCACTTTTTTGTATTCCAAACGTGTCATGTAATCATTAGAATATTCAATGAAATATTCTTTCTGTCCGAACATCAAAACCGGAGCAGCCATTAACACAAAAAATAGGAGTTGAATCTTTTTCATTCTTAATTTTTGATTTTACTAAGAACCTAATTGGTAGTTGAAAGAATGCTTTCAACTA
>JAHDCE010000160.1 GCA_020630045.1 Saprospiraceae bacterium
GAATCGTTATTTTGGGAATCAACGAGGCATTCGCCGTAAAGCATAGCCTTAGCTATGTTTAAGGGGAATAACGAAGTGGATTTCCAAAATAACGGTTTGGCTATACTCAATTTTTCGTGATAACATCTAATACGAAACCGGAAACCGGTTTCGTATTGATTTGATTTTTTTAGTAAAAATATCCGGTCATGATGTATCCCAACAACAAATGGAATAATAAATATAAATTATATACACTCCTAGCAATAAGATGGGGTGCCACCACATATGGATATTTTTATCCGGAAGAAAAGGGCATGGCGGTTACCAATCCCGATTATTTAAGACACGTGCGTCGGCAAGTCTGGGAAGATTTGTTGGGATTGGATTTTGAATTCCATAAAACAGGATGGTCTAAAAAAAAACTGAATCAAGAAAGCCGAGTATTTGATATCATTGAAAAAGCACATGGATTGGAAGGCTTGATTTTTCAAGGGTCGAGTAAGCTGACGAAGCTTCCTAGAAACGTATATGAAAGAAAAATTAAACATCTCGTTATTCGAAGATGTAATCAGTTGAATCACCTTGATGAAGCCCTCCGGAAACTTCCCCATTTAAATAGTGTCTCCATTATTTTTCCGGAAACCAGTAAAAAGGAATTGAATATCGGAACGGATTTGACCAACTTGAAAAAGTTGGTCAAATTGGAAATAGAAGCACATTCCATAAAAGACTTGGGAGGATTAAAACTTCCGACATCCCTAGAGTTTTTATCAATCAGAACCAAGGACAATACTGCCTTGCCGGAATGCATTGGAAACTTGAAAAAACTACAAGTATTAAAATTATCCGGTCTTCAAAATATCACTTCCTTTCCCAATTTATCCACTTTGGAAAAATTGAAATACTTGAAGATTGACGGAGGAGAAAAACTAGAAGGATTACCCAATGGAATTGACCAATTAAAAACCCTGGAAATTCTTGAAATTGCCAATCTGGCAAGTCAACATGAATCAATAGATGGGGCTGAAAAATTGATTCGTTTTCCGATGTTGAAGCGTGCCTTTTTATTTAATATTCCCTTCCGGGAAATCAAGGGGACTTGGAGTGGAATGACTGATTTGACCAATCTCGTACTTCAAAAAATAAAACTCACTGAATTCCCTCAAGGATTGACAGAGTTATCTCGATTGGAGCTCTTGAATATTGACTTACCCGATATAAAAGAATTACCTGAATCCATAGGAAATCTAAAGACACTCGAATTATTGTCCGTGCAAGGGCGATGTTTAGAAAAGGTGTCGACTGATTTTTCAAAACTCAAGGTTTTGAAAAAACTTGAGTTGATTCACTTGGGACAGACAAAAAAACTCCCTGAGTCCATTCAATATATCCCACAGGTAAAAGAGCTTTACATGAGAGGCGATAGCCTAGAAGCATTGCCTGAATTCGGAGAGGAAATGAAGGAACTCCGTAGCCTTAAAATATATGGAAATGAAAAAATAAAATCACTTCCCATTACTTGGAAGGATTGTCCGAATTTAGCTAAAATTAATCTCCTTTATATTGGAATAGAAAAATTGCCTGAGCAATATATCGAAGCCAAGCATTTGCAAGATATCCATTGTTCGGATTGCCCGAATTTGGAAACCGCTCCATCAGTTTATGGTCGCAAAAAAAAGCCGATCAATATTATATTTAAAAACTGTGGTTCGGAGTCCAATTCTTTTCAAATAGGAGGGTGGAGAAAACGCCTGTTGATTACGTATGGTAATTTTTCCGCTCGGGTGCAATTAATGTATTATTTAGTATTGGGAAATCATGATGTCGAACCTTTTACGGCAGAGTTTAAGATTGCGTTTTTAGAATTGTTTCGAGAAAAAGATAAGTTGGTTCGTTCCATTTTAGCAGAAAATATTCACTTGGTCAATCACAATAATGTCACTTTTGGTCAGGCCAAAGTCGAAGAAGGAAACCAAGTATTTATTATTGGTAAATTATCGGGTACAAAAACGGAAGCAAAAAACAAATTGAAAGGAATTGGCTTGAGTACGGGTAAAAAATTAACCGACGAAACCCGTTTTATATTGGTTGGCAATGGTGCTGAAATCCCTTATCCGTGGAAAGACAAGGCTTTTATCTATTTTACAGAAAAAGAACTAGAAGAAAAGTCCGCTGAAATCAATCCCGGTTTTTTACAAGAACAAGAAGTACCTGAAGATTTTGTGCAAAATATTCGTGAACTTATTTGGTCGAACGACCCTAAAAATGAAAGTGTCGCCCTTGAAATCGTTCGCTCAGGAGGTCTGGTAGAAGACATTATTCAAGATATGTTAGTTGTCGCCAAAACTTCATCAGATAAAAAAGTCAGGGCACAATACAGACGATTCCTAAAAGGAAAAATAAGTTCCGATCACGAAGCCATTTTATCCAATCCCGGAAGATTGAATATTGGTAAATATTCACCTTATTCTTCATACCCACACGAGCGGATGAATATCGGTTCTTTTATCTATACTCATTACAAAAGATCAGGAAGATTCAAGTTGCATTTCCTTCAATATGATGACGGATCTCACCCATACAGAAAACAAATGATCGATGAATTAAAATCGGATTGGATGGCAAAATCCCATTATGTTCGATTGCCCGCATTAACTGAAAAAGAATTTGAAGAATTACTTTCCCAAGACTTCTTTAAAGGCAAATTAAAACGACTGGTATTTTCTTCCAACGCCATGAATCGATTTCCTATTGAAACCATTTTGAAACACAAAGAATCCATCAATCAAATTGAAATAGAAGGAAACGGTTTTGATGAAACAACATTACCCGATGCTTTTTTCGAATTATATAAATTGATTCATATTAAAATGACATATAAAAACTTGGAAACCATCTCCGAAAAAATATTAAGTCTCAAAAGACTTCAAGAATTATATATCTATTCCAACCATAAAGTGAAATTTCCTAAATGCGCAGAAAATATGCCGAAGAGAAAAAGGTTTTACTCCTCCTCCGGTTGGGAACTTTATTAAAAAAAACTCCCCTAACTCTTAACTTTTCACCCTTCACTCTCAACCAAATAAAAATGTACATCCGCGACTTAAAAAAATTCAAGCCCGAGTCCAAAAAACTGCATCATCTATCCATCTTAGACGATAATGCAACTACAGAAGACTTGATAAATGCAATTTCAAAAGTGGAAGAAATAGGCCGACTATACATTTCCATGCCGAAATTGGATCGGATTCCACAAGAAATTTTATCCATCAATTGTTATGATATAAATATTACTGCAATTAAGATAGAATCTTTAGATGCGTGGTTGAAAGAGGGTGGGTTTACTTATTTCAATATCCATAGTCGGAAATTAAAACGAATCGACCCCTTGTTTTGGGAAAACACCAATATGACCCATGTTTCCATTGCCAGTGAAGAATTGACCGAAATACAACTGCCCACCAATAATGTAAGTGGAATTCAAAACCTATCGCTGAATTGTCAGTCATTGAAAAATCCATTGGATTTTTCGAAATGTCCGGACTTATATCATTTGTATATCCATTGCCAGGATTTAACCGCTCCCATAACCGGAATAGAAGCTGCTGAAAAACTAAGTACATTACAAATTCAGGCACCGCTGGAAAAGCCCCTTCCTTCCTTAACTCAAAATAAGGGATTGTCATCAGTGCACCTAAATAAAATCGAATCGAATACTTTTACGGAAGATAATATTTTGCCGGCCTGGGTGAGAAGCTTTAGCTTAGAAAATGCTTCGATTGAAAAAATGCCGGAATTTCAACCCGATTCCAACTTAAGTTCATTAACAATCAGGAATATCGACTTGGCATTTCCCGATTCATTCGCCCATTGTAGGCACATGCAATACATGATTTTGATAAATATGGAATTGCCTGAAATTCCATCATATTTCAGTCGATTTTCTCGATTGACCAATGTCAATATCAATAATTGCAAAAGTGATGACCTACGCTTGGATCCATTAATGGGAAATGGAGGTTTATATTATTTGAGTGTTACCGGTTCAGGGGTGAAAAAGTTGCCGGATGATTGGTCAGGTTTAAAAAGTCTAGTGACCTGTAATTTGAATAATAATAAGAAATTAGTCATTGACGATTTTTCATTTATCGATGATTTGCCAGCCCTGAGAAATTTGTCTTTGTCAGGTGCTGACTTTGAAAAATACGCCCTGATGACGAATAAGAAAATTCCGACCTATGATTTGAAAATGGGAAGAAACGGCAAAGCCAACCACTCCTTTTTAGCGTTCTCTTCAGCCCTGAAGCGGTCGACCTTGGACGAAGCCGATAAGAAAATATTATTCGATATGGTTTGGGATAATAACGGCTTTTCAAAATTGCCCGAAATGGATTTGATATTGTTGATTAAAGCATATAATGTCAATAATGACGACTTTAAAAAAGTGATAGAAGGAAAATTAAGAAATATAATACTAGGGGATAAAGGATTGGAAACATTCGGAAAATCTTCAGTACTTTATGTAGCCGGAACAACCCGTTTGAAGAAAACGGAAATCAAGAATAAGCTCGAAGATTTAGGTATTTCTTATTCACCAAGATTTTCCTCTAAAATCACCCACATATTAATCGGTCGGAATCCCAAGAATTTTAATATATTCCAAGGAGAGAAAATTCCTAAATTAATCAATGAAAATCAACTTCAAACCTATTTTTCAAAACATGATCCACAATTTTTAGAAGAAATTGGAGAAGAAACCCAAAGCATGGGTGACAATATCCGCGAATTGTTGGCGAGCCCCGATTCGACCAACGTATTATTGGGTTTGGAAATGCTTAAAACAGGAGGTGTCCGACCTGAGTTTTGCGAAGAATTATTAGTGATCGCCAAGTCGGATGAAAACGCTAAATCTCGAAAATTAGCCCGCACACTTTTAGAACGATACGCCCCCCAAAGATGGAAGCCGCTAATCGCTGATAAATTATTATTTAAAGGGTTCCATAAAAAACTGAAAGAACAAGAGGCCAATAAAAAACTACATACCATCGCCAAATCGACGGCACCCGATTTGGCCTGTATATTATCCATAGGACTATTTAAAAAATTCGGAAAAGGGCTGCGATATGTTTTTGCCAGACAACACAAAAAATCATGGAAAATGAAAGCCTATGAATTGGTGTATAATAACGGCCATTTCGACTTTAGCAAAGGTATGGGCTATACCAATTATAAAGATAAAGAACCCAAAGATAGACATTGGCAATATTATGGTGGAGGATCAACAAAAACTTTTCCGAAGGAAGCATTGGAACTAGGTGATATCACCAGCATCAATTTCCATAATTCAAAATTGGCGGATCTTCCTAAAAATACGATGTTATGCAAAAATTTAAGATCATTGGATTTGTCCAATAATTTCTTTTCTTCACTGCCTCCCCGTTTGGAAAAATTGAAATACTTGGAAGAAATCGATCTCTCCTGCAATAAATTAAAAGAATTGCCTCCCTTTATATTGAAATTAAAAAACCTCCGCAAATTGGATCTCAGGAATAATGTAAACGACACTTTCGGCCTTCCTAATAAGGTCGAACTTCCCGAAGGGTTTCATGAAGCTTTACCCAATTGTGAAGTGTTGATTTCTGATGCTAAATAAACGTGCCGATCAAGGAAATAATTTGCTGAATGCTCATCACCAACTTAAAAGAAATAAAAAACAATGACGATATCGTTTATCAAAACGATATCGTCATTCAAGATACCGAATCCGGATTTGAAGAGTTAGACCGTTTTCTTAAGAGAATTTCTTCTTGTGGCTCCTTACAAATAATTATGCCTCGATTGAAAGCGATTCCTGAATCCATACTGGATATAGATATAGAAAATGCATTAAGATTCGGTTGGTTGAATATGGATGTATTACCGGCTTTTATCGCAAGTGTTAAGGCCAAAGCGTTGCACATACCCAGCCATACCATTAAGAGGGTGGAGCCCGAATTTATTCGCAATCTGGTTTGCGAAGAACTTCATTTAATCCTACCGGCTGCCAACGAAATAGAATTCCCTAATTTTCCGGGAAATACGGTAACTAAGAAACTAAATTTGAACCTTGATGGATGGGACGGGGAAATCAATTTAACCCATTTTAATGCATTGAACCGACTTGAGATTTTTTCATCTGCAAAGAAGATCAAAGGACTCGATGCCTCAAAACAATACAAGTCACTCTATATATACGCTCCGATTGAACAACCTTTGGCCTCTTTTTTCCGCTTTGATGAATTGCAAATATTGTATCTGAAATTTTTAAAATCAGACTGGCTTTCAATAGATAATGTTATTCCTAAAGGGGTACATTCAATAAACTATTCAGAAATAGTAAATGCTCGGTTTCCTGATTTTTTGATCAACTCTCAATTGAGAAATCTTTTTGTTGAAGATAGCTTTTGTTCCGTTCCTGATTCGATTAGGCATTGTCAAAAATTGGAAAAAATAGTACAATTGCACCATCACCGCTATTTAAAAATCAATATGTGGACTACCCGTTTTGACCTATGTCCAATGTGATCATTGTGAATTAGAGGAAGGTGTATTGGAAACATTATTACAAATCCGAAGTTTGGAAACCCTAGATTTGAGCGGATGCGATTTATTATCCTTACCCAAAGATTGGTCGGCGTTACCAAATTTGAAATTCCTGATTTTGAATGGTAATTCTAATATGGTCATTCATAATTTTGAATTCTTGAAAGGCTTGCCGTCTTTGAGGTCGATTTCCCTTTCAAATTGTAAATTAGAGAAGGAGGTGTTTATGTCTCCAGTACGAATTCCGGCAAGGGGAGCTCCTGAGGTTGATACCTCTATGAGAATTAATTTAATCGCCGATTTCGGGCATGCATTGTACCATTCTAAACTATCCCAAAAAGAAAAAAAAGAATACTTCAATTGGGCATGGACTAGAACCAATTTTAACGGCTTGAAAAGGCTGACCTTACCCCAAGCCGTCCGTGCCATGAGCGTGCAACAAACCGCATTCAAAAAATCCGTAAAATCCCAATTGGACGCCATGCTTCGTAAAGGAAAAGGAATGGATTCTTTCGGTAAGGGTGCTGTATTATATGTCACAGGAAAAACAAAACTAAGTAAGACCAAAATCAAAGGTAAATTATCCGAATTGGGTATTCAATATGAAACTCGATATTCGATTAAAGTTACACATGTATTATTGGGAACGGGAGCGGTGGAATACCATTTGTTCAAAGATGATTTGACATTTGAAACGATTACCGAAAACCAATTGCAAAAGTATTTCTCCACCCATCGACCACAATTCCTAGAATCCGAAACGAATAATGCCGAAGGGTTCGTCCAAAACATCAATAAGATGCTGGAAAGCGACGATATCGCCAATCAAAAAGTGGCATTGGAATTACTTCAAAACGGAGGAGTACCCAAGGAATGTTGGGAGGACTTATTGTTCGTGGCGAAAACCTCACAAAATGCCGGAATCAGAAAAGAATGTAGAAATTTATTATTGCTTTACGCTCCGGAAAATTGGCAAAAACTAATTAAAGACAAAAGCTTGTTTTTTCTCGATTCCCAAAGCTACATGACCCCGAATTTGAAAATCCAACTCAGGCGATTATTCCCTATTTCCGATCAACAAGTCCTAGGGCGTTTTATATTAAGGCTCCAAAAGAAATATGGAAAAGGGGTTAGTTCTATTTTTGCCCGAAATGGATTTAATGATGATATTGTTACAAAAGCTTGTGAATATTTATTGGAGGATGATGTGTATGTGTATAGAAAAATAAGGGAAGCCGGACATATGCTCTATTTTGATGTAATGGAAAGACCTATGGCATTCTGGCAAAAAGGAATGGGGTACAAAAAAATGCCGGAACCTTTATTACAAAACAAAACCATCCGGGGGTTTGATTTTCACAATAGCTGTATGAGTAGTATTCCCGAAGACATTTTGCATATGGATTGGGTCACAAAAATTGATTTTTCTTGCAACTTGTTCAAAAAAATTCCAAACACTATATTGCAATTCCAAAATTTGCAAGAGTTAGATTTTTCGGGCAATCGAATAAACAAAGTTCCCGAATTTATTTCAGCGTTAAAAGATTTAAAAAGATTGGATTTGAGAAGCAATCGCAATTCGAACAGAGACCGGATTGTAGTTAAGGTTCCTTCCATTATCA
>JAHDCE010000161.1 GCA_020630045.1 Saprospiraceae bacterium
TAGGTTCCGGGTGTTCATTAATTTGAAACAAAATCCTATTCCCAAAATTTCAAAGGACTTACTGCACAATGTATTAAATTACAATAAAAATTATGTAATTCCATCCTTGGAAAAAACCACTAATTAAAATTGTTTTTTTGTCACAAATCACTACATTTGTTAGACTACTGTTAAATAATCGCAAACACCATTTTCCCTTGATTTAAATTCGAATATTTAGGACTATGGATGTTAGGCGATTACACTTTAACAAAAGTAATATCTAAGTTTATGCGGACTTCGAAATCTTATTAAACTTCTTAAAAACAAGAACTTGTGAAAAATTGGCAAATAATTTGGGTAGTAAATATTATTACAACCCTATTAAACACCAATACTCAACCCAATATATCGAGACCAGTATGGATTCATCTTCGAACAGGGAGAACAAATACATTAATGAGCTAAAAAAACGCTTTGAGGCCGCGTCACAAAAAGGAACGGTTGATTTCATTGAGGAAACGGCACTTTGTGACCTTTTAGAGCATTTTGTTAGAATCGGTGATTGGCAAACCGTCAGATCAATCGCCGCATATGGCTTGGCATCCCACCCTTTTTCCACCCCCCTACACCTATATTATGCCGAAGGGCTGATACGGAACGAAGCACTTGGCGAAGCATTAGAAGTTTTGAACAAAGCACTAACTCTTTCCCCTAGAGACAACGAGATTTTAATGCTCAAAGCCCAAGTACTTTTAGAAATGGAACGGTTTAGTAAAGCAGAAGAAGTGCTCAACTCGATTCGTCGAGAAGAAGATTCTTCAGGAGACTTAATGAGTGACGTCTCGCTTTTCTATGCGATCATATTAGAAAACAAAGACAATTACTACGACATGTTTGATGAAATTTGCAACGCGCTCCGGTTGGATCCGGACAATGAGTACGCGCTGGAAAAGCTCGGCCTTTGCACCGAATTTTCGCAGCGCTATGAGGAAACAGTAACCTTTCTCACAGAATATTTAGATGAGCGACCTTATTCTTCTTTGGCTTGGTACAACCTAGGGCATGCCCACTTGTATCTAGACCAAACAGCTCAAGCACTCGAGGCTTTTGAGTACGCTTATCTGACTTGTCCTGAGTATGAGTACGCTTATCTAGACAGAGGAGAAGTCCTCATGAACAATGGCTTATTTGAAAAGGCGTTGACCTGTTACACCGATGGTTTGGAGCACTTAGAATACTCCACTCCATTATTAATCGGAAAGGCGGAAAGTTTAGTAAAACTCGGAAGATTCGACAGGGCAAAAGCCAATTTCAAAAAAGTACTCGGAATAGAATCCGGTAACGAAGAAGCCTATTATGGCCTAGGCAATTGCTACGCCGGCCTTGGTCAGTTTCACAAGGGATTGAAAGCATATCTAGAGGCTTATCGCCTCAATGATCGCCGTGAAGAATATATCGCCGCTATTGCGGAAATGTATCTCAATCTAGGAGATATTAAAAGTGCGGAAACGGCTTTTATTAAAACCACTGAAATCGCACCTGAATTTTTGGAATATTGGATTCGACTCGTCATGTTTTACATGGATGAAAATCGATATCAAAAAGCATATGAAGTTATCGAAGAAGCCGAACTCAATGCCGGTGGTGTGGAATTAGAATATTGCCGTGTCGCCGTATTACTCAAAGAAGGCCGACGCCAAGAAGGACTCCGGTTGCTCGTAGAAGCGGCCGAGCATGACGAAACGCTTTTCGGTTCTTTCTTTGAGCTATGTGATGAATTTGAAAATGATCGTGAAGTATTGGCGATTTATCAAATGTTCCGATAAGAAATCGGTTTTGTAATTCATCAAGCCATAAACAGGTTCTATATAAAACATAAAGGCGATTTGGGCAAATACTCAAATCGCCTTTATGTTTTTAAAATGCTCTATCAGTTCGGATACTAAGAAGCCATTGACACGTAATCCTCGAATATCGCAGTTATGTATATTGACATCACTCAGATCCACTCTCTCCATCTCACTGCCTGATAAATCACACTCATACATCCGAGTATCCGGAGCAGCGACATCCATTAATTCTAATTCCCTGACTTCTACATCGGAAAGGGACAACCGATGTAATAAACTCGTCCGGATTTCAGCCTTATCGACAATGGATTTAGAAACAGACAAGCCATCCAAGTTATGTTTCTTGAATTTAGCCATTCGCATTAGATTTTTGCGTCAACCAATTTTCAAATATCGCGATTACCTCATCAGTTTTCCAATTCTCCTCGATGCCGGGCAATGCTAGTATCTGTTTAAACAATTCATCTTGTGCATGCCCCTCTCGCAAGGCGGTCGAGTAAGGAATATGGCTGAAGGTCACCATACTATATAAAGGCAAAAATTTGTCGGGGAACTTATCGTGTAACCAAGCGGCGATTTTCTTTCTCAATAAAAATTCAGGGTCACCGACCAAATCACGCATTTCGATAAAATTGCGGATGGCCAAATCGGCGATAGCATTGGCATCTTCAATCCTGGTATCATTAAAGACGTCTATGATTTTATTCCAGTCTTCTCCATATTCTTCTGCCAAATCGTCTAAAATGGTGCAATCTTCAAAACCGGAATTCATCCCCTGCCCATAAAATGGTACGATAGCATGCGAAGCGTCTCCGATTAACAACATCCGATTATTCATCTGCCAAGGATTGCATCGGATGGTCACCAAGGAAGATGTGGGATTGTCTTTGAAGTCTTCCAACAAAGTTGGCATTAAAGGAACCGCATCCTTGAAATAGGTATTAAAAAACGAATGAATTTGATCATCCGTTTGTAGGTTTTCGAATGACTGCTCCCCTTCGAATGGTAAAAACAAAGTACAGGTAAAACTCTTGTCCGGGTTGGGTAATGCAATTAACATAAAGTGTCCCCTTGGCCAAATGTGCAAGGCATTATCCGCCATTGCGAATTCTCCATCCGCTGTTGCGGGAATTTCTAACTCCTTGTAACCATGGTCTAAATACGATTGGGAATAATTGAACCTCGGCGTTCTTTGCATCTCGCTCCGCAATGCGGAGAAAGCACCGTCAGCACCAAAAATATATGAAGCGCGTTCCTTCTTTATGGTACCGTCCGGCAATGAAAACACCAATTCATTTTCATCTAAATCAGCATCTACACAACGATGGTCAAAATGGAAGTTGACGCCTTCAAAATCTTCAGCGATTTCAACCAAAGCGCGATTCAAACCTCCTCGTGAAACCGAATAAATGGCCTGGTCGGATTTGCCGTAAGGCTGGAATGTCAATTCTCCTGTCTCACTGTGCATCATACGTCCTTCCATCGGTAAGGCATTGGACAACAACTGGTCTTTTACCCCTGCTTTTTCCAATGCTTTCCAACCACGGACACTCATCGCCAAGTTGATGGAGCGACCGCCCACAAAACCGGCTTTCCGCATATCTGACCGACGTTCATAAACATCAACCTGATATCCTCGACGCGCTAGGAAGACCGCCCAAAGGGAGCCAACCAAACCCGCACCATTAATTATAATTTTGTCTTTCATATTTCTAGTCCGAACAACCGGATTTATATCAAAATCGTGTATGCCAAAAACTGAGCTGCTAAACCAATAATAAAACCTCCATAGATGTCCATCGGTCGGTGCGCATTCAAAAGCAATCGGGCGGTACCGACAAGGCCACATAACAAAATGACAATCATCAATAATGAGGTCATGGACAATTCTATCGTCCCTACCGGAAAGGGTACTCGATTGAAGTGTTGCATGGTCAATACTACCATACCTAACAATCCGCCCATGCCGATTCCATGTAAACTGATTTTGGAAAACGTATTGATAAAGAAAGCCACCAGAATACCTATGGTAGACCCTAGCATAAATACCACATAAGCACTTGAAATCGCCGGGCTTTTGTAATAGTTATAGGTCAACCATAAATAAATGACCGCTGTAGAAATCAAAGGCCCTACCCGCTCCTTCCTCGTCCTCATTTGAAAGGAATCCGAAAATCCCAGCATGACCATCATCAACACTCCGATACCGGGAATGAAAAATGTATATAAAAACGATTGCATGATAAACAAACCGTTCTTACTGATATGGGTCGTATTGAAATACTCCGGATTGGTCAATGAAAAAATAATGGTGATGTAAGTCATCACCAACAAAGGATGAAAAATAAATGATATGATATGGGCGAATCCCCTAAGAACCATGATTTGCAATTTGATGCACAAAGGTACAGAGTTATGAAATCAAGCTAGTCAATATAAGAAGAATACGTGAAATTTAACCTTGAAATAACATGACGGATGTGTCTACTAGATGTTCCCTATATTCCTTTCCAGAAAATATTGCAATGCCAACCGATAACTATCTAGTCCGAAACCTAAAATCACTCCTTGGCAAACCGGAGACAAATAAGAATGATGCCTAAAAGCCTCCCTGGCATGTGTATTTGAAATATGTACTTCTATAACGGGTGTTTCTATAGCGGATATGGCATCCGCCAACGCTACCGAGGTATGGGTATAAGCTCCGGCATTCATGACGATTCCTCCAAAATCAAACCCACACTCATGCAACTTATCAATCAATTCCCCTTCATGATTGCTTTGGAAGTAATGCAAATCCAGTTCCTTAAATTCGGAAGTCCATTCCTCCAAAGCGTTTTCAAATGATTTCGACCCATAGATTTCAGGTTCACGCTTTCCCAAAAGATTCAAATTGGGCCCATTGATGATCAGTACTTTCATATCAAATCTATATTCTTGACCGGCGTATTTCCCACGGTTACCAGATGAAAATCTTCGGGACGTAGATACTTGTTCGACAAGACCATCAAATCATTCGGAGATATTCTCAAAATCGTATCCATGAGTACTCCGAACTGGTCTGTTTCCACACCATTCAATACCATCGACTTGATTACGTCAGCGGCATTGAGCGGCCCGTCCAAGGCAGCCATAATGGTTCCGATAATATAGTTCCTGACCATCCTCAATTCCTGAAGGGCTATCGGCTCGGTACTTAACCGCTCAAATTCACGATAAATTTCATGAAGGGTGTTTTCTGCATATTCAGGCGCTACCTCGGTGTCTATCAACCAAGCACCGTCAAATTTCATGATGTCCAAGGTCGATCCGATGTGATAGGTATATCCTTTATTCTCCCTGATATTCAACATCAATCTGGAGCCGAAATAATCACCCAAAATAGTATTCAGAAAATACATGGCGGAAAAATCCTGATGCCCTCTATGAAAAAGCCGTCTTCCCATTCGTATGGTCGTCTGCACCGTTCCCGACTTAACGATATGGGCCATCCTTTTCCCCGGAAGGGGAATATAAGAACGTGGTTTCGAATTGCCTTCCGGCAAATCTTGAATCAAGGATTTTTCCAAATCGGCAACCATGGTATCGGATAGCTTCCCACTGAAAACAATGGTACAGTTTCCAGCCACCATATTCTCCTTGAAGTGGGTAAGTAAATCTTGGCGTTGAACACCATCATACATCACCGCCGAGCTGTTATAGCCATAGGGATGTTCATCACCAAAAAGTGCCTCTGTCACTTCTCGATAAGCGACGACATCGCTTTTGGATAAATCCAACTGTAACTTCTCTTTCCGTTCTTTAATCTGTCGATCAATCTCCTCTTGGGGAAAAACCGGCGACATCAAACAAGAACGAACCAATGGAAGCAGCTTGTCGAAATGCTTAGTCAGTCCGTACAACACCAAACCCAAATGGTCCAAATTGGAAGTGACGCCTAGAGACGCACCATAATAATCCAACCTATCCGCCAACGCTTCAGAAGAAAATTCCTCGTTTCCTTCGCGGAGCATTCTCAATGTCGCCCATGAAACCAGTTTCCGGCGTTCATGATAGCGGCCGGCATCGAAAACGATTTCCAACTTGAACAATTCGTGAACTCCACCATTCACCAATACCAAACGGATTCCATTTGGATAGGTACGGATTTCGTGGGGAGGTAGTTCAACCTTCCCCAAATCTTTAGATTTCGGTGGAAATTTTCTCATTTAAATAGGATTCAACCCCCTTAGACATATTCTTTGTCCAAGAAATACATCTCTACGAGTCCTTTGTTTTTTACTTGGATACGTCCCCGAGAAGAACAAACGAATTTGTACCGCACTTGATCAAATGTATCTGCGGAAATGTTGACTTTCCCTACTTCACCATTCGATTCCATTCTGGAAGCCACATTTACAGTATCTCCCCATACATCGTAGGCGAACTTTTTGTTCCCCACCACCCCGGCGACTACGGGCCCGCTATGCACACCGATACGAGCTTCGAAATACGGCATTCCTTTCGCTTGGCGATCTAAGCGGTAATCTTCCAAAAACTCTTGCATATCCAAGGCAGCCCTGGACATCTCTTCCGCAGCTTTGTAGTTGTCGCCATACAATCCACTCACTGCCATATAAGCATCTCCGATGGTTTTGATTTTCTCAATAGTCGGATACTGGGAAATGATAAAGTCGAATCCTTTGAAGCAATAGTCTAACTCCTTGACCAAATCTTCCGGAGAAAGGGTTTCTGAAACCAATGTGAAGTTCTTAAAATCGGAAAACAATACCGTTACATTATCATGGCGTTTGGCTTTGGCCGCTCCTTGGTTTTTCAGTTCGTCCGCAATATGAACGGGAAGGATGTTCAACAGTAACTCTTCCGAACGTTCCTGCTCCTTTTTGATTTCCTCATTCTTTTGGGACATTTGTTTTCTCGCACGTTTTTGGGCGGCATAACCGAAGTATAAAAATGCCAAAACCAATGCTGCGATAATCCCTCCTAGAATTACCCCTAAACGGAATCTTGAATTTACTTCTTCCGCCAACTCTTGTTCTTGAGCTAATCTTTCATTCTCGGTTTGAATATAAAAAATCTGATCCTTTTGCTTTTTATTCTTACTCTGTACACGAAGTAATTTTCCTTGGTTCTCATCCAGCATATCACTCAGCTCAGTGTTTTTCACAACCATTTCCTCGAATTGCTGTTCCTTCTCCTTGGCTTTTTCAAAGGCTTCAGATGAAATATTCAACTTGTCTTTAAGCTTTTTATTTTCATCTTCAGTCGCTTCAAGTTGATCCTTCAAGTTCTTGTTTTGCCGTTTTATTTCTTCCAATTCCTTTTTGGAAGCTCCTCCTCCGGAAGATGGTGTAGAAGAACCACCACCGTCACCGTTAATAACAATCGTGCTTGTTTGCGGCTTCGTCAAATTTTTCAATTCTTGGCTACGCTGGACATAGGCCTCATATGCCGATTTCAAAGAAGACCCGCGTACTTTGTATGAACCATAAGTTTTTGAATGCAACTGGGCGAGATTCCATAGGGCATACAATTCCAATTGATTGTAGCCGGCACTTTTGGCTAGGCTCACAGATGCATTCAGGGCGTTTTTCGCATTGTTGAAATCCGGCCCAGTCCGCTTGCCCCTAAAATCAAATCCCTTACTCCCAAAGTAAATACCACCATGCGACTTACCTTCGTAATATTTGGCTTCCGCTCTGACACGGTTTTTCTGTGTGGAACTACTGATAGAGCCCGCATGCTCATAGGCTCTTTTTGAATACAATTTCGATTTATCGTCATTGCGTTTCTCGTGATATTTCTGAGCGAGGTTCACCGCCAACTCAGCCTTCTTCCCCATGTCCTTTTCCTTGGCGTAACTTTTTTCCAAATCAGCAATGCTTTGGGCGGAAAGCCCCCAACAAAAGCAAGACAAAAACAAAATGGTAAGAATGCGTTTCATGCGCTTAAAATTCGTTGATAACAGTTGAGAGAAATGGTATCCAATTCAAATTGAAAAACTTGGCAGGAGGCTTTCCTGCCCTACAAGTACACTGTGTAATAAGTAATTTTGATTTTTGAAATTGTCTTTTATCCCAACTCTGCTTCACATCCTCGCCTTAATAACTAGGGCTATTAGGCTCCGGGTGTTTATTGATTCATGACAAAATCTTGTTCTCAATTCTTTAACTTACTTTGTTTACAGTGTACTTAAAATGTAAACGACTCACAAATTACGATATTTTACACATAAGTACTCGGTCAAAAGTAATGTATAGATACAGGCGAGTGGATTTTTGTGGTA
>JAHDCE010000718.1 GCA_020630045.1 Saprospiraceae bacterium
CTAAAACAAAAATACCCATGAAAATCATTATTCCATTACTTTTGTCCAGGTACTTATCTTTAAATGCAATCAGCTTCTGATACTCAAACTAACAAAAAATCATTTTCTTCGCATCATGAAACAATCAAACAATCGGGAAAAAACAATCGGAATATTAGGTGGCGGACAATTGGGTAAGATGACCGCCCTCGCCGCTTTGAATTGGGATGTCAATTTACAGTTCCTCGACATCTCCCCGGATTTCCCGGCAGGGAAGGTTTGTCCGAACTTTGTCCGAGGAGATTTTCACAACGAAACAGATGTATATTTTTTCGGAAAACGGGTCGATATCCTGACCATCGAAATCGAATCGGTGAATACTTCGGCATTACACCATCTGGAGAAGGAAGGCAAGGTGATTCACCCCCGCCCGGCCGCTTTGGATATCATCAAGGACAAAGGATTGCAAAAGCAATTTTATAGGGAAAACGGAATTCCCACTTCCGATTTTTTTCTAGTTCAAAACAAAGAAGAGCTTAGGGAGCCGTCGTTCCCCTTCGTCCAAAAAGCCCGACAAGGCGGATATGACGGTAAGGGAGTGGCGATTATCCGGCAACAAGAAGACTTGGACACCAAGTGGATGGATACGCCTTCCGTTATCGAAAACCTAGTAGATATCGACAAGGAGTTGGCCGTTATCGTCGCCCGGAATGAGCAAGGGGAAACGGCTGTTTATCCGACTGTAGAAATGATATTTTCACAAGAAGCGAACTTGGTGGAATACTTGTTGTCACCTGCGCGAATCGACGATGACATCGAGCAACGGGCCCAAGCCCTCGCCATCGAAACCATCAACGCCTTTGATATCTGTGGGTTGTTGGCGGTAGAGATGTTCCTTACCCCTTCCGGGGAATTGTTGGTCAACGAAGTGGCGCCGAGGCCACACAACAGCGGACACCATACTATCGACGCCGCCGTGACTTCCCAGTACGAACAATTCATTCGTGCCATCAGCGGTTTGCCTTTGGGAGATACCGCCCTGACCCATCCCGCCGTCATGCTGAATCTTCTGGGAGAACCGGGACATACCGGTCCCGTACATTACCAAGGGCTAGAAGAATGCTTGGCGATTTCGGGTGTCAAAGTCCATATTTATGGCAAAGAAATCACCAAGCCTTATCGAAAAATGGGACATGTGACCGTCATTGATACCGATCGGGAACGTCTGTTCGAAAAAGCCAGGTTCGTCAAGAATACGTTGAAAGTCGTTTCTTCCCATATTTAGGAGAGTAATTATGATGGCGAGGACGCAAAGCGGAGTCAGAGCAAAAGAT
>JAHDCE010000162.1 GCA_020630045.1 Saprospiraceae bacterium
CGGCGAATGCCTCGTTGATTCCCAAAATAACGATTCGTCTTTCATACAAAAAATTCGTGATAACATCTATTACTTATTGTCTTGCTTGGCGAATACCTTGCGAAGCAAATCCGTTGTTCTAGAACCGACATCGGTACGGATTTTCTTTTCTTTCTTTTCTACCATCGTGAACAAACCGTTCAAAGCAGAATCGGTAACATAGTCATCCAAGCGCGGATTGGCGTCTTCCAATAATGGGATAGCATTGTATTTGGTTACTGCTTTTTCCCAATATTCAATCGCTCCGAATTTGTTCAAAGAGTTGACGATAACCGGATTGAATTCGTTGTACAAGCGCTTGCGTGTGCTATTTGAAAGGTAATTTGTAGCGGCGTTATCCTGTCCCATCAAGATGTTCATCGCATCTTGGAAAGTCATTTTAGTGATAGCATCCTTGAATATGGGAGCCGCTTTCTTAGCTGCATCTTCAGCCCCCCTGTTGATTTTTTCCAATAGGATTTCTTCCACTTGATTAAACCCCGGAACTTTGGAAAGTCGCTCAGTCACCTTTCGAGCTTCCGGTGGCAATAGGATTTTATATGGGCTTTTAAAATAACCATCCCTTGCGGATAGCTTTTGGGCACCTTCAGAAATTCCGAATTCCAAGGCTTGCTTCAAGCCCATGCCAGCCTCCTGAGAAGTCAGTTCGCCCGTTCCGGTCAAGATAGACCCGGCGATTCCTTGTAGTTCAGCACAAGAATAGAAATTGATACTGGCGAATAGTAATGCTACGATTGCAAATTTTCTAGCCATGATTAAATTGAATTTTATGTTTAAAAATCGATTGATTTATTAGATGTTATTACGAAATTTTTTGTACGAAAGACGAACCGTTATTTTGGGAATCAACGAGGCATTCGCCGCAAAGCATAGCCATAGCTACGTTTAAGGGGAATAACGAAGTGGATTTTCGAAATAACGGTTTGACTGTACTCAATTTTTCGTAATAACATCTATTATCAACCGGCATAAGTCTCTATACAATTTTTACAAAAACATCCAGAAAACTGCCTGGCCAATAATTCTTGTGTCCGAGGATAAATCCGTTTGGTATCCACACACCAGCAGTTTTCGGAACCATAACAAATAATTCCTTTTCCGCATCTTCCGCATTCGGAAGCAAAGTCGTGGGCCGTTTCTACAGAAGCCGCACCGACCGCCCCTCCCAAAGGAGGATTGAGTTTCCTGATTTTCACTTCTACTGCTTGAAGTGAGGTAAAGTTCCGTTTGAGGCTTTCCACAATGGACTCAACCACAGTTTCCAAGAGCATTCGCGGTTCTCTCATTTCAATATCGCAGATGGCGTAAACGGTTTCATAATTGACGGTTTTCTGTAAGTCATCACTCATAGCCGCCGCTGTGAAATCCGTCATGATGGAAATATCCAAAGTATATTCTCCGCCCAAGATTTGCTCTTCATCATAGAATCCATGGTAAGAGAAAAACCTCATATTTTCCAAGGAGATAACGCTCATCTTTATTTCTTTTGACTTAATAAAGTGCTAAAGTAATACCCTTGTGGAGAATTTAACGCTACCTTAAATCAAAGAGTCGGTTAAAGTTGGACAGAAATCATGATGTTCAACGAAAAAAGCGGATTTCCCATTGGGAAATCCGCTTTTTGAATCATGGTACAAAACAATTACCAACTAATGTCTTCATCCGCCATTTCGTCCTTGGTTTCACCCTCGGAAAAACTGTTTTCATATTCTTTGTGTCGGCGAGTGAATTCGTCATAATCATAGTCCGGCATCAATTCCGTTTTGATGTGATTAACGGTGTCTTCCATGCCTTCCATAAAACGATTGAAGTCTTCTTTGTACACGAAGATTTTGTGACGTTCGTATCTATCATCATCAAATCGTCTTGTACTTTCTGTGATGGTGAGATAATAATCGTTTCCACGAGTTTTGCGGACATCAAAAAAATATGTCCGTCTTTTTCCGGCTTTTACCTTGTTAGAGTAAACACTCTCTTGTCTTTTTCTTTCAAATTCCACGATTCCTTCTGTTTTGATGTGTGAAGTAGGAAAGATATTGTTAAAGACAACATTCCCTCCTTATAGAAATTTTAGCCTATGTGACAAATTACCGTGTCACAAAACCAGCAAGTCTCTATACAAAAATAGGAATTCAATCCAATCCACAAAATTTTAATGTGGAATTTAGCGGAATAATTTTCATAAAATTCTTAAATGGGCAGGATATCCATTAGTGATTCACTTCTTCTTCGGGTTGTTGCCTTAGGTATAAATCGCGATAATAACCCTCTACTTTCAACAAATCCTCGTGGGTACCTTGTTCTTTAACCCGGCCTTCATCGAGAACGATGATTTTATCGAAATCCAATAAAGAATAAATCCGGTGGGTGATGATAATTGTGGTTTTATTGCCTAGATGTCCGTTTAAGAATTCCAAGATTCGCCGTTCGGTCGTGGTATCTACCGCTGACAAACAATCGTCCAAAATCATCATGTCGGGACGTTTGATGAAGGCTCTGGCAATAGAGACCCTTTGTTTTTGTCCTCCGGAAAGTGTAACGCCCCGTTCTCCGACAATGGTTTCGAACCCCTCGGTCAATCCAAGTATATCTTCATGCACTGAAGCATATTTGGTGTATTGTTCGACCTCTTCTCGTGTGGCGTCGGGCTTACCGAATGCGACATTAGCCTCTACCGTATCGGAAAATAAGAATACGTCTTGCGGAACATAACCCACTTGTTTGCGGAGATCATTCAGGTTGAGTTGTCGGACATCTACTCCATCAATCAATATTTGTCCTTCCGTAACATCATACATTCTTACGAGTAGCTCGGCGATGGTGGTTTTACCACTTCCTGTTTTCCCGATGATGGCCATTTTTTCGCCTTTCTTCAAGGTGAAATTTACATTTTTCAGCGCTTGTATTCCTGTATCGGGATAAGTGAAAGATACATTCCGAAATTCGATATCGCCTTTGATTTGAGTCGGAGCTTTCTCTTGATTGAAAATGGAAGGTTCCATTTCCAAGAATTCATTGATTCGTTTCTGTGAAGCGGCAGCTCGTTGAACGATGGAAGCCACCCACCCGATGGCAGTTACGGGCCAAGTCAACATATTGATGTAAATGATAAATTCAGCGATATTCCCCGCCGAAATTCGTCCTTGGGCAACTAGTAATCCTCCGACATATATGGTAATGACCGTACTCGCTCCGATTAACAAAAGCATCAGGGGATGGAACATCGCTTCTGTTCTGGCCAATGCCATGGATTTGTCCTTGTACGTATCCGCTTGGACATTGAAAAAATTCAACATAGAATTTTCCCGAACATACGATTTAATAACTCGAATACCGGAATAGACTTCCTGTGCGGTACTGTTCAAGACAGAAAGTTGTCCTTGAATCGCTTCGCTCTTTTTATTGATTAAGTTGCTGACATAGTAGATTGAGAATGATAGCAAGGGCAGTGGAATCAAGGAATAAAAAGTCAATTGAGGACTTACACTGACCATTGAATAAATCACCATCGTAAATAAGACGACGAGATTGACCCCATACATCAAGGCCGGGCCTAGATACATCCTGACCTTGGAAACATCTTCTGAAATCCTTGCCATCAAATCACCCGTATTATTTACTTTGTAAAAGGCGGTATCCAACTTTTCGTAATGGGCGAAGATGTCATTCCTCAAATCGAACTCGATTAATCGGGACATGACGATGATGGTTTGTCTCATGAAAAACATGAATACCCCCATGAGAAGGGCAAGCAATAAGACAATACCACCGAACATCAGCAGGGTGCTTCCTAATTTAGCGAATAATTCCGCTTGGAGAGAAGTCCCGCCGGCCAATCGATACATTCCGATATTGTCCACCACCAAATCCAGCGCATAACGGATAATACGGGGCTGTAATACTCTGAAATAATTTGATATGGCCACAAAGCATACTCCAATCAGGAAGCGCCATCGGTACTTCCAAATATATCGGTTGAGGTATGCTAGGTATTTCATATTTCAATTTTCCCGGAAGGGAAAGATTTATTTTTGGCTGTTCATCAGGGTATCTAGATTTGATTCCACCCCTTTGAGTTTTTCTTTGCAAAAAGTGATTAATCTTTCGGCTCGTTCCAATGCTGCGGGCAATTCATCAATACCGATTTGATGGTTTTCGATTTTCTCCGCCAGGCTTCTCAGTTCGGTAATGGCGGATTCATAGGTCAATTCCGTTTCTTGTTTCATTTTTTTGTATTCAATGCTTGGATAATCGCTACAAAATCCCGGTCCGCCAATTCAATATTTATTCGGTCGCCGTTTTTGATTGGTGTGTCCGCGTCTACAACCCGTCCATCTTTCCTGACAATGGCAAATCCTTGACGCAAAATGGGATCGAGTCGCCGACTTTTGAAAAAGCTATCCAATAGGTTTAATTCACGCCCCATATCACGGATATGTTTATCAACGGTATGGAGTGTATTTTGTTCTATGTTCGACAACAACTTATCCTCCTTGTACAAACGACTTTGCGCATGAATCATCAAAGCATTCGTGGTGGTCTCTAACTTGGATTGTTCCATATGGATAAATTGAACCGACCTTCTTTCAATCAGTTCTGCCAACCCGATTAAATTCGATTCAAAATTGGCGTTTCGCTGTATCAAGAATTCCGCGACAGCGGTAGGCGTTTTCAAGGCCAAATTCGCAACTTGGTCTGCTATGGATTCATCTATATCGTGCCCCACCCCGGTGATTACCGGCAAGGGGCATTTGCAAATCGCTTTCCCTAGAGCATAATAATCGAAGGCAGACAAATCCATTCTCGCGCCTCCTCCACGGATAATGACGATACAATCAAAATTTCGATGCAGGCGACCGATTTCCCTCAACCGCTTTGACATCATTTCGGCGGCCTTGTCTCCTTGAACGCCGGATTCGAAAAGTGTATAATGAAATTTATACCCAAATGGATTATCGGATAATTGTTGGATGAAGTCTTGCAATCCGGCAGCACCGGCGGAGGAGATGACGGCAATCCTTTGCAGAACATCGGAGAGGGGTTGTTTTTTATTTTTTGCCCATAGCCCTTCCTCCTTGAGTTTACGAACGACTTCCGCCCGTTTTTTGGCAATTTGACCTAGGGTGAATTCCGTATCGAATTCGTCTATGGTCAATCTCATACCATATCGTTCATGGTAATCTAATTTGGCGAGCACCCTCACTTCATTTCCTTCTTGAAAGACTTTTTCCCATTGGGGAAATTGAAGGGTAAAATCGAGGAACCGAGCATTCCACATAACGCCCCCCGACCGGGCGATGATGTTGTCGGAAGTCTCGTCTTTTTGAACCAAATCAAAAAAGAAATGGCCACCACCTTCATTACATTGGCCGATTTCAGCTTGGATCCACAGTTGATCCGGAAAATTAAGCGCTAGGGCTTGACGTACGAATTCGTTGAACTCGAACAGTGTGACCGCTTCCTTCATGTTATTCCTTAGCGGAAATTATAGTATTTTCCTCCACGGCCTTTTCCTTTCCCCCTCATTTGTACACGTTGTTGGCCTTTATTTTTTACGAGTTCTTCGACCTGGGCCAATTGGGCTTTGATTTCCGGTGTGGTAATTTTTAAGTCCTTGGCTTTTTTAACGTGCTTTTTCGCAGCATTCCAATTGCGCTTGGACGCCTTCAAAGCCGCTAACTGTACTTGAATCATGGCAGCTTCATTATCAGATGGCATGTCGATGGCTTCAGCTTTGGAAAACCACTCCTCCCCTTCTTTCAACTCTTTCCGGTTGATTGCGAGTGTTCCTTTCAACATGAAGTAGACGGCACGGTTGGGGCCGAACAACCATTCGGGCTTGAAGGTCATGTTCAAGCGTTTTTCCGCTCCGGCGATATCCGCTTGCTGCAAGAGCATGCCCGCGGATTGGACTGTACCTAAAAGGATATATCCAATCAATAATACGATACCTACCAAAAGGAAGGGAAAGGCATACCAAAATCCATAAACGAAGGCTAAAATAATACCTCCCAATAAGCAAACACCGATTAAGGCGAACCGCACATATATATTAATAGAAAACATATTCTAATTTTGTAGTAAAATTATCAGGGAATCGTCCCTTTAAGAAACTGTTTAAAATAAAAACAGTTACAAAAATACATCTGTTCATGAAATCAAGCATCAAACCGGTACATCTTCTTAGTTTTTTTCTGCTAACAAGTTTCTTTTCTCTTGTGAATTGGGCTTGTAACGGCTCCTCAAACTCGATGGGGGACGACTCTTCTACCTTGGAAGTCGGTGCCAATCAAGCCGGTATCATGTATGACGACCAAGTATTTGTTCCCACTAAAACCGAAGGAACGCTAAAAATAATGGGAGACAGTGTTCGCCTCAACATCAAAGCGATTGAAAAGACTTCCGGTTTTTTATTGGAAGTCGTTTGTAACAGCGAAAATCTAAAAGGGGAACATCCTTTTTCCCAGACGGGAGCTCAATTGGTTCTCAATGACAACACCGGCGGAACCTTAGTGGTTTATACAACCAAGGAGTGTCGTGGTCCGGAAGGAAGTATCGTTATTGAAAAGTACGATTCCGAAAACCAAATCGTATCAGGATATTTTTCTGCAAAAACCTGTGCAAGTCCGATGTTCGGAGATTTGGGAGACAAGGAGATTTCTTCGGGTAAATTTAATGCTGTGAAGTTGTTGGTTTATTAACTTTTACCTTTAGAGGTATCGGAAAGCTGGCTCCTGATATTACTCAAAAACTCCTTGGTGATTCCAAGATAAGAAGCAATCATATATTGGGGTACTTGTTGTACGATTTCAGGATAGGTTTCCGTAAATAATACATACCGTTCTTTAGCTGGCATCGAATGGTTTCGGATAATTCTTTTTGTCATACTGCCATAAGCAGCTTGGAGGATAATTCGAAAGTACCGCTCTAACTTCGGCACTTCTGAATACAACTGTTCCATATCGTCATATGAAATCCTGACGACGGTGGTTTTGTCAATGCATTGGGTATTGAATTCAGCCGGTGTCTGGGTGGAAAAACTACAAATGTCACCGGTCCACCAATTTTCTATACCAAATGCGACGATATGTTCTTTTCCACTCTGATCGAGGTAGAATGTCCTTACCTTTCCGGATACTACAAAAACTTGATGCCTATTCACATCACCCTCCTGAATGATATACTGCCCTTTTAGATAATGTTTTAACTTTAACTTGGAAGCAATGATATTTTCTTCTTCCTCGGTAAGCGGGACTTTATTGCTGATATGGTTTAATACGTTTTTGTATTCCATAATATCAATTATGCCTCCAACCAATCTTTTTTATTCTCCCAATTCCAAGCATCACGCATGATATCTTCAATATTGCGTTGAGGAATCCAACCCAATTTTTCTCTAGAAGCGGTCGTGTCCGCATAAATGGCGGCAACATCACCTGCTCGTCTAGGCCCTAGTGAATAATTCAAAGATTTGCCGGATACTTTTTCAAAGGCTTTTACAGCTTCCAACACAGTAACCCCTTCTCCTATCCCCAAATTGAAAACCTCGCAGTTCTTTTCATTTTTTCCAGATAAAAGAAACTCAACAGCTTTCGTATGGGCATTTCCCAAATCCATAACATGGATGAAGTCCCGGACACAACTACCGTCCCGGGTCGGATAATCCGTACCAAAAACAGTCAATTTTTCTCGGTGCCCAATAGCGACTTCAGTGATAATCGGAACCAAATGGGTATTTTCGACGATAGGAGCTTCGCCTATTTTAGAGGAAGAATGAGAACCGGCCGGGTTGAAATATCTCAACAAAACGGCATTAAAATCCGGGTGAGCTACGCAATAATCACGGATGATATCTTCACCCATCTGCTTGGTACGGGCATAAGGACATTCCGCTTCCCCGAAAGGGGTCGACTCCGTGACCGGCAATTGTTTTGCATTTCCATAAACGGAACAAGACGAAGAGAAAATTAGGTTCTTTACACCAAACTCTTCACAACAATCCAAGACATTCATTAGATTGATTAAATTGTTGCGATAGTACTTATTGGGTCGTTCTACGGATTCAGGAAC
>JAHDCE010000163.1 GCA_020630045.1 Saprospiraceae bacterium
TGGCGAGCAAAGTTTACTTAATACGCCCGCACGTTTTTCCCTTCCATAAAGTTGATAAAAGCACGATTGACAACTCTGTTGCCACCGGCCGTCGGATACAATCCACTAAAATACCAATCTCCCGTTTTCGAGGGGCAAGCGTTTTTCAAGCCTTCTAGGGTTTGATAAATTACAGTCACCTCAGAATCCACTCCTTCTTCAGGCGTAACGATTTCGGAGATTTTTCTTGAAATTTCTTCTTGGGAAAAATTTTCATAGAGCTGAATGACCCTATTGGACATTTCCTCTATCGGAAGTGTTTCTTGTTCTTTACAGAGATAGTAGGTTTTATCTAACAAGTGTTCTCTGTGACTTTCTTTCAACAATGCGACCAAGGCCTTAAATGCCACGAAATCATTCATTTTTGACATGTCGATTCCATAACAATCCGGATAGCGGATTTGGGGAGCGGCGGATACGATTATGATTCGCTTCGGACGCAATCTGGCCGTTATTTTTATAATACTTTTTTTCAAGGTCGTTCCACGGACAATGGAGTCATCCAATAAGACCAACGTATCTATCCCGTCCCTCACGATACCGTAAGTCACATCATACGCATGAGCAACCAACTCATCCCTAGAACTATCATCAGCGATAAACGTACGGAGTTTAGCATCTTTAATGACCAACTTCTCCATACGCACACGGCGATTGAGAATTTTTTCTAATTGGTCGGCCGACATATTATCGCCCAATTCAAGTATTTGCTGTTTTTTATCACGATTCAAAATGTCCTCTAATCCCTGAACTAAGCCGATAAAAGAGGTTTCGGCAGTATTCGGGATGAAGCTGAAAACCGCATTATCCAAATCTCCTCCCACTGCATCATAGACCCTTTGAGCCAATTCCACCCCAAGGTTTTTCCGTTCTAAATAAATATCACGGTCATTGCCACGAGCGAAATAAATGGATTCGAAAGAGCAAGACTTCTTTTCCGTCACATCCACAAAGGGACTGACTTTGAATATTCCATTGTGCTTGACAGTCAAAGCATGGGCCGGTGGCAGTTCAATGATGTCATCAAATTGGACGTTGAATGTGGTTTGAATCGCCGGTCGTTCGGAAGCGACCACTACGACTTCATCGTCCTTGTAGTAAAATGCAGGACGTATGCCGGAAGGATCTCGCATAACAAATGCGTCGCCATGTCCCATCATTCCCACCATGACATATCCGCCATCGAAGTCCTTGGTAGCGTTTTGAATGATTTTCAAAATATCCAAGCGATCGAACAAGTGTGGGTTAATCATCGGATTGCTCAACCCTTGGGATTTTAAGGCTTGGTAAACATCTTCCACCTCCATATCCAAGAAGTGTCCGATTTTTTCCAATACGGTTACCGTATCAGATTTCTCCTTGGGATACTGTCCGATTGAAATGAGGGTATTGAACAATTCATCCACATTGGTCAGGTTGAAATTGCCCGCCAATACCAAGTTTCTGGAAATCCAATTGTTCTGTCTAAGAAAAGGATGACAGGACTCAATATGGTTTTTGCCATGCGTCCCGTATCGAAGATGCCCGAGATACAATTCACCTGTAAAGGGAATATTCGCTTTGAGCCAATCGGGGTTGTCCAAATATTGTTTATTGGGTTGTATATATTTAGAATTGATGTGACCGAATATTTCTTCAATCGCATCTTTTTTATTACTCCTATGGCGACTGATATACCTGGATCCCGGAGGCATACCTAATTTGATATTGGCCACGCCCGCTCCATCTTGTCCACGATTGCGTTGCTTGAGCATCAGCAGGGACAATTTGTTCAGCCCATAAAATGGCGTTCCGTATTTTTCTTGGTAATAAGAAATCGGTCGGAGTAATCGAATGAATGCGACTCCGCATTCGTGTTTTATTGAATCACTCATGATTCATCATCTAGTTTTCTTCGGCGGATGATTCATAGGAGTCATCCTTCTCCCTCTACAAGTTACAAAGTTAATGCTCACCTGACAAAGAACAACGGAAGGTGGATAAAGTGTTAATAACTTTACTGGCATCCGTAAAGCCCCTTGTTTCGATTCCATACAACATTTTCCCTTTGATTTACATCATAGTTGTAGAAATAGAAATGAAAACCATCAATTGACATGAGGAAAAAGGAATAAAAGAGTTAGTTATTCAAGAATCATGATTAAATTGAAAAATAGCATTTAAAATAAGAAAGACATGCCGATATTCAGAGGAATTTTCAAAACACCTGCCCATAGAAAATACAACTACAACCCTAGGTATTTCGATGCGGAGTCGGAAGAACTCCAAGAACGATTGCAGAATGCCGAAAAATTAAAAGCTGAGGGGGCTGAAGGTTCTAAGGCGAGGATTTTATTTGGCCTGAGAAGAGGAGGATATTCTGCCGAATCGGAGAGCATGAGGAAAAAATCCGCCATGCGTTCCAATATGTTGTTATTGGGCATCATCGTCGTACTGATTGTCATAAGTGTTTTTTTGATTGAGGCCTACCTCCCTCTTCTTTTACAAGAAATGGAAGGGAAATAAGCTTTGAACATCCCACACAACAAGTGATTTTGTGAATATTATCGCCCTCCAAGCACATATTGAATAACTTCATTGTAATTTTGCCCTACGTTCCTGCATTAGGAGCGGATCTGATGATTAAATCAAATTGATATGATAGATGTAATCCGGCTGTTGCCGGATGCCATTGCCAATCAGATTGCAGCGGGGGAGGTCATTCAAAGACCTGCATCAGTAGTGAAAGAGCTATTGGAAAACGCCGTTGATGCCGGCAGTACCAAAATCAAGTTGGTCATTAAAGATGCCGGCAAGACATTAATCCAAGTGATTGATGACGGATGCGGCATGTCTGAAACCGACGCACGGATGTGTTTTGAGCGGCACGCCACCTCAAAAATCCGTTACGCCAAAGATCTCTTTTCTATCAGGACGATGGGTTTTAGAGGTGAAGCGATGGCTTCAATCGCCGCCATCGCCCATGTCGAACTCCGCTCTAGGAGGAGAACGGATGAAATCGGTACAAAAATCATCATCGAAGGATCGGAAGTGAAATCCCAGGCCCCTTGTCAATGTTCCGAAGGAACTAAAATAGCGGTCAAAAATTTATTTTATAACGTACCTGCTCGCAGAAATTTTCTCAAATCGAACACTGTGGAAATGCGGCACATTTTGGATGAATTCCAACGCGTCGCATTAGCGCACCCGGATTTGTTTTTCTCACTTCACCATAATGGAACCGAAATGTTCCATTTGCAGCCCGGTAACCTGAGACAACGGGTAGTTGGAATATTAGGGGCAAATGTCAATAAAAAATTGGTTCCTGTAAAGGAAGAAACGGACATCTTGAATATTCGCGGATTTGTAGGGAAAGCGGAATTCGCCAAAAAATCCAGAGGCGAACAATTCTTTTTTGTCAATGATAGATTTATAAAAAGTGGCTACCTCAGTCATGCGGTTATGTCCGCATACGAAGATTTACTCCCTAAGGGCGCCCATCCATTTTATGTGTTGTTTATTGAAATGGATCCCGCACGCATTGATATCAATGTACATCCGACCAAACAAGAAATCAAATTCGATGATGAGCGATTGGTCTATAATTATTTAAAAGTAACGGTCAGGCACGCCTTGGCTCAATATAATGTAACGCCAACCTTGGATTTCGAAGCGGAGCCCGCTTTCAATCCAGTTACGCCCAGATATCCCAAACCCAACAAGAAAAAAGACGGAAAATCTAAAGATAAATCACACAGTTCTCCGATTATCAAACCTGATCGAAGGCATCGGAACAACCTCAAAAACTGGCAAAAACTATATGATGGATTGGACATGGATTCTTCTTCGGAAGATCAAAAGGAAGAACACGTCCAACCCGGAGCCATTACAATAGAGAGTAAGGTTTCCAGTGAACAAGATTTGAGTGGAGAAAAAAAAGCTTTCTCCAAGGAAAGCAAAAAACCTTATCAAATCCACAACACCTATATCATCAGTCAAATCGCTTCCGGGTTTTTACTGATTGACCAACAAGCGGCCCACGAACGTATTTTATACGAAAAATATCTGGCCATACTAGAAAGCCAGCAGCCATCCATTCAAAAGGAATTGTTTCCTAAAAATATAAAATTGCCTCCTGCGGATGCGATTTTGCTCAAAGAGATGTTGCCCCATCTCAACCTCCTAGGACTAGATGTAAGGGAGTTCGGACAAGACACATTCGTTTTACACGGAATACCGGCCGGTTTAAAATCCAATTTACCCGAACAAGAATTGATAGAATTATTAATCGAACAATATCGTCGGAACGTTGATTTGAAAACGGGGCTCAATGAGGGCATCGCCCGCTCAATGGCATATAGTGCAGCCATAAAACGGGGGCATCCCTTGAAGAAGGAAGAAATGCGGGAAATCATCGATCAATTGTTCGCCTGTTCCATCCCTTTTAAGGGGCCGAGAGGCAATCATTGCTTCGTAACTTATTCTTTAGAAGAACTATCTAAGCGGTTCGGGGGTTAAATTCCCGATAGATTCATTCATATAGCGACTTAACCTATGTTCGACAGACTCACCGATGCGGTCAAACACCTGATAATACTGAACGTCATCATGTACTTTGGTACGACTCTCCTTAACGGAAACGAAGCCTTAGGTTTCAATCGGTTGATTTTGGCCGCGTTTTACCCGACTTCAGACTTTTTCCACGTATGGCAAATCGCAACGCATATGTTCATGCATGCCGATTTATCCCACTTGTTCTTCAATATGTTCGCCTTATTTATGTTCGGCCCAGCCTTGGAATATCGGTGGGGAACCAAGCGGTTTTTACAATTTTATATCTTTTCCGGCCTAGGAGCTTTGGGCTTGCATTTATTGGTCAAATTCATAGAAATGAATTACTTGGGCGGCCCTAGGAATTATATCGATGTTCCGATGTTGGGAGCATCAGGAGCAGTGTTCGGCGTATTGGCGGGTTACGCCATGAAATATCCGAACAGCGTCATCCAACTGCTCATCCCCCCGATTCCGCTTAAAGCGAAATATTTTATATTGATTTATATTGGCTTAGAATTATTTCTCGGATTCGGAAAATTTTCGACGGGAATCGCCCATTTCGCCCACCTCGGTGGAGCATTGGCAGGATTCTTACTGATACTATTCTGGGAAAAAACAGGTAGAACTTGACGATAATTCAAGCCATTCTGTCGGAAAACATAATTATCATTTCCGGCGTTCTTTAAATTTGTCATCGGTTAATTGCGGCAATCCATGTTCAAATCCATTTGGAACGACATCAGACACCATTTCCGTTCAGGAAACATGATCGTCAGGCTCATCCTGGTGAACATCACTTTTTATGTGGCGGTTAATCTGGTATATATCTTTACCGGGGGCGGCTCCCACTCCTTCTACAAGACATTTTTGTACGGGCTGTCCGTTTCCTCCGACACTTGGCACCTCCTCACACATCCTTGGGCATTGGCGACATTCATGTTCACGCATGAAGGCTTTTTCCATATTTTTTGGAACATGCTCATGTTATATTGGTTTGGCCGAATCGCCGGTGATTTACTCGGCGACCGACGAATTCTGCCACTGTACGTCCTAGGAAGTTGGTGTGGTTTTTTATTTTATTTCATCTTCTCCTTTTTCTTGGATTTCGGCAGTTACGCATTTGGTGCTTCCGCATCAGTTATGGCCGTTATGATGGCTGCCGGAGTCATCGCTCCGGACTACCGATTCAACCTGATGTTTATCGGCGAAGTAAAATTGAAATATATCGTTGCGGTATTCCTTTTTCTTGATTTGATCGGGGCTGCGGGTATGATTAATTCAGGGGGGCACGTCGGACACTTAGGCGGTGCGTTTTTCGGCTGGCTATTCGTCACCCTTCTCCGACAAGGAACCGATTTGAGCACTCCGTTCAATCGAGCTACAGATTGGTTATGGAAGTTCACCTATTACTTGAACCGCCCCAAAAACCGACAACCTCGCCCCACTATCGCTTATACTAACAAAGAAAAAATCACCGCTCGGAACAAACGTCCCGGCAGGGCTTCGGACTCTTCGTCATTTGACATTTCTTTCCAAGAAAAACTCAATGCCATTCTTGACAAAATCAATACTTCCGGCATGGAGAGTTTATCGGATGAAGAAAAAGAATTTTTGTTCGACGCACGTAACAAAATCGATTGATGAAAAAGAAAAAAAGGTCGTTGGGAACACGGTTTCTCGTCGGCTTAAATATTCTTTTTATCATTCCTTTGTTATTATCTTATCTGGCTCCCTTTATCCCTCCCGACACCTTTTGGCCCATGTTGTTTTTAGGCATGGCTTATCCTTATCTACTCATCATCAACCTGTGTTTTTTAGGGATGTGGTGCTGGGGCAAAAAAAAACAATTGTTCATTCCTTTGGCCGCCATTTTAATCGGATGGTTTCCTTTCCAGCGTTTTTTTGGTGTCCATTATTTTTCCGATCCGCCTTCCGGCGAAAAAAAGATATCGGTCATTACTTACAATATTCACAATGTGAATATCAATGTCGAAGGAAGGGGCGAAGCGTTTATAGACTGGATGGAAAACAATCAACCTGACATCCTTTGTTTACAAGAATTTTCTCCTTGGTACTGGCGGAGATATTTTCCTGATTTTTACAAAAAATTTCCCATCAACACCGTAAAAAACCATGAAAGAATCGCCATATTTTCTAAACATCCTATTATCAAAAGGGGATATATAGACGACCAAGACCAACATAATGTACAATGGGCGGTTTACGCCGACATAAATATTGAAGGACGGACAATCCGTGCCATTAGTACACATCTACAATCCAATCGGGTATCAGGAATCACTGAAAACCTGGACGACCATGTCAACATGAACGACTTGGACAATGCCCAAAATTGGAATACGGTAAAAAGCCTGGCTAGAAGCTTAAGGGAGAATGCCATTCGCAGAGCTGAGCAAGCACGTATTCTAGATGATTTTATTCGTCAGAGTCCTCATCCGGTAATCTTGTGCGGCGACTTCAATGACCCTCCGGAAACTTATACTTATCGTCGGGCGGGTAGGCATGTACGGGATGCATTCGCATCAGCAGGTACAGGGTGGGGCGTTACTTACCAAGGAACGGTTCCCCTTCTCCGAATCGATTATATTTTTTCTTCGCCTTCCTTGCCTCCGTCCAATTGTTTTGTACTCGACGGAAATATTTCGGATCACCGACCTGTGCGAGCCGAGTTTGTTTTGGAATCATCCAAATAAAGCAGCCATTCCTACACACTTAGGAATGGCTGTCTATTATTATTTCATTTGAAGTCGGGCACTTTTACTACACCGTGTTTTTACTCCCACGTAGGAACCAATCCTCTGATTCCCATATCTACGATTTGGTCGGAGTTAGCTGGATTTGCAATATCAAAGTCCAATTTTCCGTTCGGAACGTTATCTATCCACTCAAAACTTTCCTTCACGGAATAGGAAAGGGTAACGGTGATGTCTTCAGTTTCTTCTCCTGTTATCACCAGTTGATTGGTATCAAATGTGCCCGTAACGACACAAGAGCCTGCTGGAATGTCGGATGTACCGAATAAGGGATTCACAACCGTAGTTGCTCCTTCAGGTGCTGCACCCTCAATCAACCTAAGATCGGGAACAGAAGCACATATTTCCGGAAGATAAGGTTCAAAAACCCAGTAACCCTGCAGTTTGTCATCATTTACGGCAAGCGTTTCGCTCCTAGGCGTTACATCTTCAATGTACACATTGTAACCTAGGAAAGAGGCCAGTGTTCCGCTCATATTATCGGGTCCCCCGCATATCGTCAAATCAACAGGTGAATTGACGATATTGAAAGTGATATCATACTTTTGATAGGTCACTGAGGTACGAATCCAATCATATGTTCCGGGAGCAACACCGCTCAAGGGAATGGAAAGGAATACTTCGTTTTGGTCAGATAACAATGCCTTCGAAAAATCTACGGCATCCGCTCCGCCAGCAGAGGTTTTCTCTCCGGAATAAACGACATCGCCTTCTCCCAACTGAGTCCATTGAGTAG
>JAHDCE010000164.1 GCA_020630045.1 Saprospiraceae bacterium
AAAAAAATATTATTATTTCCACAACTCGGGACTTCAAAATCAATCGGTCTTGTATGGTACGGATGATTTGACAAAAGAGGGTTCGATTGTTCTTGATCCGAATAACTTTTCGAAGGACGGAACATCCTCATTGGCTACTATGAGCTTCTCGAAAGATGGCAGATTCTTGGCTTATGGTGTATCGGAAGGAGGTTCGGATTGGCGAACGGTTTATGTCAAGGATCTTGAAAAAGGAACCATGCTGGAAGACCGTTTGAATTGGATTAAATTCTCAGGACTTTCTTGGTATAAGGATGGATTTTTCTACAGTAGATACCCGGAACCGAAAGAAGGTGACGAGTTGAAGGGAAGAAGTCAGTTCCATCAATTGTATTATCATAAAATCGGCACGCCACAAAGTGACGACGCCTTGGTATTCGCCGACAGGCGGAATGCGAAATTGAATGTTTATGGTTCGGCGACGGAGGATGGAAAGTTTTTGATTTTGTCCGCTTCAGAAACTACAAGCAACAACCGATTATATTTCAAGGACCTTTCAAAGGATGAAATTGATTTTACACCTATTTCCGAAAAGGAAGATAATGACTACAGTGTGGTCGATAACGTAGGAGAAAATTTATTGGTATTAACCAATTACAAAGCTCCGAATTATCGCTTGATGTCAGTGAACACCAACAAACCGGATCGTAAGTTTTGGGAGGAATTGATTCCTGAAACGGATAACGTCCTTCAATCAGCTAGTGTGGTCGGCGGAAAATTGGTTACGCAATACTTGGTAGATGCTTCAGACCGACTCAAGGTATTTGAATTGGATGGGACTTTCGCCTATGATATCGAGTTGCCGGATATCGGTTCCGTGGGAGCTTTCCGAGGAGAAAAAGATGAGAAGGAAGCTTTCTATAGCTTTACTTCATTTTCGAGACCGAGTAGTATTTACCGGTACGATTTTGAAACAAAAAAATCGACGTTGTATTTCGCTCCGAAGGTAGGCATCAATCCGGATGACTATGAAACGATTCAGGTAAAATATAAGAGTAAGGACGGAACTGAAATCCCGATGTTTATTACCAAGAAAAAATCGGTGAAACCTAGCAAAGACACCCCTACTCTATTGTATGGTTACGGAGGGTTTAATATCAGTATCACGCCTAGTTTCAATGTCGCCAAATTAATCATGTTGGAGAATGATGGCATTTATGCTGTCGCCAATATCCGAGGTGGCGGTGAGTATGGAAGAAAATGGCACGACGGCGGTCGATTGCTCAACAAGCAAAATGTATTTGATGACTTTATTTCCGCCGGGGAATATTTGATTGAAAACGGTTATACTTCAAAAGAAAAGCTAGCGATTGAAGGTCGTTCCAATGGTGGCTTGTTGGTCGGTGCATGTATTACACAACGTCCGGATTTGTTCCAAGTCGGTTTACCTGGAGTAGGTGTATTGGATATGTTGCGTTATCATGAATTCACCATCGGACGTGCTTGGGCCACGGATTATGGATTGAGTACCGACTCTATCCAATTTCATTATTTGTATAATTATTCGCCGGTTCACAATGTTGAAAAGGGGACGAATTATCCGGCGACATTGGTATACACGGCTGACCATGATGATCGTGTGGTTCCCGCCCACTCTTTCAAATTCATTTCTGAAATGCAGGATAAACACGGAGGTGAAAATCCGGTCTTGATACGTATTGATGTTTCCGCAGGGCACGGAGCCGGAAAACCGACGGCCAAGCTTATTGAAGAGGAAGCAGATAAGATGGCGTTCACTTTGTTCAATTTGGGGCATGATGTCATTTATGGAAAAGAAGAGGATGAGGAGGGATAGACTGATTTTTTCCTTCTTTTTCATTATTGTTTTTTGTATCGGATGTACACAAGACGCCGAACCGGGAAAGGATGAGGACTGGTCTTCATTTTTATCCCGAAAGGGAATAAAAAATCCTCCTGAGCGAGTGACGCTCGTTCATTATGAAAAGGAGGGGGAACTGGAAGTTCGAGTGGATTCGGCGGGATATTTAAAACCGGTTGTCAGCTATCCGACTAAGAATAGGAGGAATTATTTACATGTGGGTTTATTTAGGATTTCCGGTTTTCAAACATCCGGGTTGAGTTACGATTTCCCCAATTCTTCCTACAAGACTAAGACAGGTAGGACTTGGGATTTTTTTGAATATGAAGGAATGACTCATATTGGTTTAGCCAAAGAAGATGTCGAAGCATTAAAGGAATTGGAAGCATTAAGGTCTCCCGAGGAAATTTTACTATTACCTTCCCGTCTGAAACAAGACACTACGTTCAAAAAATGTTTGCGTTGTCCGCATTGGATGCCGGAGATGTATGATTCCGCCTTATTGCAATATCAAGCCATGAATAAAAAGTGATGAAGTTCGTTCCTATGAAGTTGAATGATGATTTTAAGTATGTGCTTGATGCCATAGAGCAAGAAGGTCGAAGCGCTTTTGTAACGGGGCGAGCGGGAACCGGTAAGTCTACTTTGCTTCGGTTGTTTAGGGATACGACCAGGAAAAAAACGGTGGTACTGGCCCCCACAGGTGTGGCGGCCTTGAATGTAAAGGGGCAAACGATTCATTCATTTTTTAAATTTCCTCCTAGGCCGCTTACGCGAAAAGACATCAGAAGGCGTCCACGATTTATCAAATTTTTCAAAAAAATAGAAGTCATTATCATTGATGAAATATCAATGGTACGTGCTGATATGTTGGATGCCATAGACGCATTCCTTAGGGTGAACCGAGAAAATCCGTTGCAGCCTTTCGGGGGAGTACAGATGGTGTTTTTCGGTGATTTATTCCAGTTGCCTCCTGTAGTGGCGAGTGATGAGGAACGGATGTTTTTGGACTATAAATACGACAGTCCGTACTTCTTTAGTTCCGAGGTTTTCCGATCGGTTCAAGATGAGATGGAATTGGTGGAACTGAAAAAGGTATATCGTCAAAATGAAAGGCATTTTATCCGGTTGTTGAATGCCATAAGGACGAATGATGCTGACATTGATGATTTGGAAGACCTCAATGATCGGTATCAACCTGATTTTGATCCGGAAGAATTCCACATCACCCTTTCGACGATTAATCGAATCGTCAATAGGATTAATACCCAGGAGATGGATGCTCTCTCCCACCCTGAAGTGGTTTTTCCCGGTGAGATTACGGGTGAATTTTCTCCAAAACTTTTTCCGACTGATTTGATTTTAAAACTCAAATTGGATGCTAGGGTCATGTTTATTAAAAATGACGTAGAAAAGGAGTATGTCAATGGCACCATCGGTAAAGTTGTGGATTTGTCTCCTGATAAAATCGTGGTTGAAGTTTCCGAAGAAAATAGAACCCGGACGGTAGTCGTGGAAAAGGAAGAATGGGAAATTTCAAAATATAAGATGGTGGGCGATTCTTCGGATAAAATAGAAAAGGAAACCGTCGGTTCTTTCACACAATATCCCTTGCGTCCGGCTTGGGCGATTACGATCCATAAGAGTCAGGGAAAAACTTTTGACCGAATCGTTATCGATATGGGAAGAGGTGCATTCGAACATGGGCAAACATATGTCGCTTTGAGTCGTTGCCGTACCTTGGATGGTATCATTTTGAAAAAGAAAATAACCCCTAGGGATATTTTGGTAGATGAACGTGTAGTTGATTTTTACGACCGCTGGTTTCGCTAATTATATTTCAATATGAATGTGGTCGTCATGCCTGACTGCCGGGCATCCATGAAATCGGATTTTGGAATAACCACCCAATCCCAATCGGGTTTTTAAATGGGGTTCGATGAAAATTCTCCTTACCCTTTTATCAGTCGCCAATTTTTGTAATATCTTCTTGTTTCTCTCCTTGTCGAATGGATATTTTTTAATGGATTTCTGACTGGTGATTTCTTCGAGAATATTGTATTGCCAGTATCCTTTATCCCTGCAAATTTTAGGATAATTGACTTCCTTTCCACTAGGGCCTTCACATACCCCATAGCCTAGGAAGGATACTCTTCTTTTGTATTGTTCTCCATTTTTCTTTTTGTAGAAAAAAGCGATATCCAATTTTCTTCCGTCATCATGACTTCTGTGCGGCAGTAATGGAAATCCATCAATAAATGGAAAATTGGCATCCAAGTACAACCACTGTAATTTTTGTTTTTCTCCTTGATTCATTTCTTTTTCCATATCCTTCAATAAATCCTTCATCCCCGGTTTGACATAATGCCTATTGAGGAGACAAGTAAAAATATTAGCGGGTTTAATATTGGAATGTTTTGTATTGAAATAAGGCAAAGGGATTCTTCCGCTGATTTGCTTCGCCAACGGGGGGACGATTACAATATTGACAAATAAGAAAATAAGCATAAATACAAGTGTATTCCACCCGATTCGATGCCATATAGAAAGTTTTTTATTGTTATAAAATCTTTTAACCAAAAGGAATAAAATATACGATATCCCCCCTACTTGGGTAAGGATGGTTAGAACCGAAATCGCTAGAAAATGTAGGAACATCCGAGCAATCCATTTAAGTATTCCGGATAGTTTCCTTTGGGGTCTTGAATCTGTCATAAATTGTTTCTTACTTTTTTAGTTCGGCATATTCCGTCCATGAACCATCATATAAATATTGACTTTTTCTAAAGGCCGTTACGGATGCTAGCATGACTATACATGCGGTCATTCCTGAACCACAACTAAAAACCAGTTGGTCTTGATTATTTATTTTTGATTTAAAAATAGTGTTCAATTCTTCTTTTGATTTGAACTTACCATCTTTTAAAAGTGATTGATATGGGATATTGACAGAGTTAGGGATACTTCCGCTTTTAAGATGTTTTCGGGGTTCTGGCGATATGCCTAAAAAACGCCCTGAGGAACGGGCATCTACAATTAAAAACCTTTTTGACTCATTGTTATCAATGATATCTTGGTATGTAATTAAATATTGATTTCGAAAATCACTTTCAAAATTTCCGTTTGAATAATTCCGGTTTAAGTCTTCTATTCCTACGACCTCTCCACCACACCTTATCCATTCCGGAAGACCTCCATTTAGCACTCCTATATTTTGATGCCCCATTACCTTAAAAAGCCACCAAACTCTAGGACTGGAATAAATGCCTAAATTGTCGTAAACTATAATTTTAGAATTGACATTTATTCCCAATAATCGACACGCTTTTTCAAATTGGTCCGAAGATGGAATTGTATTGGGGAATTCACTTTCCTTATTCGTGAAGTGATCTTTGATATTGAATATTCTTGAACCCGGAATGTATGAACTAATATGAGATGTTGACTCATCATTCATTGTCTTTAATGGACTTGCATCCAAAATCACTAAATCATCATTCGTCAAATTCTGCAATAACCAATCAATTGGTATTAATTCTTTCATTCGTCACTTTAGAGTTTAAATACAAGATATATTAAACAACGAATCATGATTAGTAATCGTATAATTATATAAAAAAAGGGAGGCGGAAAAAATTCCGCCCCCCAATATGATGAGTGTTTGTGCACAAAGAATTAATCCTTGATCAGCTTTTCAATAATATCCTCAGAACCATTGTTCAATCGAATAATATAAACTGCTGTCGGAAGGTCTCTCAAATCCGCTTGATAGTTATTAATTCCTTTCTTGACGTCAATCACATCGCTACGAATCAATTTGCCTTGTACATCATGCAAACTGATGGTAACTGTTCCTGCCTTCGGAGCAGTGAACTCTAATGTCGAGAAGTCAATAGTAGGAACAGGAGAAATACTGACGATAGAGAAACCACCATCACCACGGTTGATAGCTATTACCTTCGAGTATTCGAACTTACCATCCAAATCTAAGGACTTGATTCTATAATAACCTAATGGCAATGGAGTCTCATCGGTTAATTCATATTCAAGACGAGTAGCTGAATTACCGGCAGCCTTCAATCTGCCAATTTCTTGGAATCTGTTGACGCCATCGGATGAACGTTCGATGATGTGGTATGCAGAATTCTTTTCTGTCGCTGTCGCCCATTCCAATTGGTTGACTGGGCCATCTGCCCAACCTCGGAATTCAAGGAGTTCGACCGGAAGCGGATTCGGATCCGGTCCAACGGCCGTTGCCAAAGTACCACCTGAGAACGAACTGATCGTATTGAACTGGACATAACGGACACCATTCAATGTTCCATGTGTATATCCACTAGGTAAAGCGGTATAAACAGGACCTAATTGAATAGAATTCAGAACTGCCGGCGGTGTTACCTGAGAACCGTCATAGTCACCGGAATTGGTTTTGAACCAAACCCATCCTTCATCCATCGCTGCCGGATTGGCAGCGATAAACGCTTGTTTCTTGGTATCCATATCCGTCGAATCGGCGGGATCGTAGAAGAAACGCACATTTACAGGAGCCGGAAGCGTAGTTACTCCTCCGGGGAGTTCAACGTTCCAATATCTCCTCATGGCGTAGGTCGCTTCATCAGCACCGGCATCTTCGGCCATAGTCGTGCTGCCGAATAAACCTACATCAATGTGTGTAGCCGGATCGGTTTTGATAGCCGCATTCGGCGACCCCCATTCAATACCGAAGATGTATTTGGTCGGATCTTCAGGATCTTCATAATAAGTCCATGAACCATCATCACAATATTCATCAACTGTCATATCAGCATCAGGAGTCAAGTGAACGTTTCCGGCTGCTCCGATATTAAATACTTCATTCGAACCAATCACAGTATTACAGCTACCTTCAACTTGTACATAATATGTCCCGGAAGAACTCAATACTTGCGTGAACGGATTTCCTCCGATTTCATCACGAATTTGATTGGCAACTGATGTTCCGTTCAAGTATAATGTGAAGGAAGCACCTGTTCCTAAATCAACTAGATTTCCGGCTCCGTCCTTAATGGTAAAGGTAACGGTTGCAGGAGCGGTACAAGCACCATCGGGAGAAATCTCTATTGTAGCGATGTCCTCTGTTCCGATTTTAAATTCAACGGTTAGTGTTGCACTTACATCAGAGCAACGACCGCTATCAACAGTCCTTCTGAATAAGTAAGTACCTTCAGTAAACAAGTCGTTTCCACCTGTTCCTGTAAAGTCAGTCATCGGGTCATAGTCTTCTACATTCGAACCGGGAATCGGATTCCAAGTCGTACCATCCGTACTATACTCCCAGCCATAAGTATAAGTTCCATATCCACCTGCTGCCGCAAATCCGTCAATTGTTGAAGATGAAGCAACCGGAGTCGGAATGACATCAACACAAATTTCGGTCGGACCTGTAGAAATTGCGAAGTTAGAAAGTGGCGGATAAACCGTAATCGTTTCGAATACAGGAATCGACCAACCACAACATTCGTCTTTGACACGGTATCTGATTAAATATTCTTTAGGTACTGCACCTGTGTTTGTAAATGTCGCAATCGTACCCGGATCTTCGACATTATAGGTTACACTACCTGGATAATCCGCTAGAGATGTTATGGATGCTGTTGTAGGAGCACCTTCTACTACATACCATTCGAATTCTACCGGACTTTGACCGGCAGGACTATTAGGTGTGCTTTCTAAAGTAATGGACTCGCCATGACAAATATCCGTTCTGGATGCTGTTACCAGAGGTAAATCCCTAGTTGTTTGGATATACACCAAGTCATTATATGTATCAGGACTTACCGAAGGATCTTTCCAACCCGAAGAAGTATAGAATACACTTGCGGGAGAAGCAGCAGAAGTCTGACTTGACAATCCTGTATTGATATCATCGACCAAACTACCTGTAGCACCATAGGACGCCCAAGCATTAGCGGATGTTTTGGTTAAGTCAATAATTGAATTGGTACATCCTAAATTGTATGTAGCCTCAGCTTGTGCTGTATAGTTAATGGTATTACCACCAACATTCGTTGAGTTAACAGCTATACCTGCGGATAATCCTGAGAATATTGGATTGGTTCCACCAGAACGGTAGTAAGCGTCTCGGATACCTGGGGAGCCGTCGCCTCCGTCACCGCCGCGACCGCCGTTTCCGCCATTTCCACCAGGACCTCCCAAACCGGGGTCATCGGCACCGCTT
>JAHDCE010000165.1 GCA_020630045.1 Saprospiraceae bacterium
TGAGGATGTGAAGCGGAGTTGAGACAAAAGACATTTTCAAAAATCAAAATTACTTTTTACACAGTGTACTTAGTACACAGTGTACTTAGTACATTGTGTGAAATGTACTGAACTCCCTCCAAATGATATTTTAGTGAAAACCTGATGTAATCCCTGTTGTTTATACATGCATTTGATAGTATTCACCCACATTTTAAAGCTATCAAATTGACAAACTTGAAATATGAACTTTAAGGAGAGAAGAATAAAAAATATCCTGTTCGTTTGTTTTTTGGCCACTTTACCTGTGCTCTCTTGGGCACAGATGGAAGTGACACCCGCCAATGTTGCTCCCTATAATCCGGAAGGCCTCATGAATATATTCTTGGGGGAGGGTGTAGATTTTACAAATGTGGATTTTGAAGGTGACGCCTCTGCTGTCGGCTTCTTCAAAAATGCAAACGGCGATATTGGAATGGAGGAAGGTATTGTCATGACCACCGGTTTCGCTCGGTCTGCTCCCGGTTTGATGTGTCCGATGACTTGCGGAGATACGGGGATCGCTAGTGATGACAACATGGGATTGAACATAGAAACGGATTTGGAAGGAATCGTGGGAGTACCCGTTTTTGATGTGGTGAAATATACCATAGATTTCGTTCCGATTACCGATACGGTTACATTCCGTTATGTTTTTGCATCGGAAGAATACCAATCATTTACATGTTCGGACTACAATGATGTCTTCGGCTTCTTTTTTTCCGGGCCGGGTATTGCAGGGCCTTATGAAGATGGTGCGATTAATATCGCTTTGATACCGGGTACGGCCATCCCGGTTTCTATCAATACGGTAAATTCCGGAACTCCTTCTGGGACAGCACCAAATTGTGATTTGTCCAATTCAGCATATTTTGTTCAAAATATAGGCAATACTTCCATTAATGTGGAGTACAATGGTTTTACAACAGTACTGACGGCAACTGCTGTTGTCACGCCTTGTGAAACCTATACCATCAAACTTTCCTTAGCGGATGGTGGTGATCCCAATCTTGATTCAGCGGTATTTTTAGAGGCAAATAGTTTCGGAGGCGGATCCTTGAATGTGGATGCTACTACTGTTAGTATTGATGGTACGATTTCAGAAGGCTGTCAAGGTGCCGAGATTACTTTCGCAGCAGCCAATGAGGTGGAAGAGGACTTCCCTTTAAACTACCAAATTTTAGGAACGGCAACCAATGGAGTTGATTATGATTTCATTCCATTGGACTTAGTCATCCCTGCCGGAAGTTCCTCCGTTTCTGTTGATATTTCAGGTATAGAAGATGGCATCACTGAAGGAGTGGAAACCATTATTATTGTTCTTGAAGCGGATGTTTGTAAAAATGATACCCTTCAACTTCAAATTTCAGATTATTTATTGACCGAACCCGATTTGGAAGATGAAACCATTTGCCAAGGGCAGTCCGTTCAATTGGATGCCTCCCTTCCTGTGGCTTTTCCTCCACCTACTACTTTTTCAATTACTCCGAATGCTCCGCTAAATATCGGTACGATTGACAATCCCTTCCTTAATCCCAATTATTTCGATATTAACGTAGGAGGAATCGCATTCGATGAAATAGGACCCGATGTCATCAATTCTGTTTGTATAGACATAGAAGGTATATTCATTGGTGATGCTTATGTTTATTTGGTTTCCCCATCAGGACAGGTAATTGAACTTACCACTCAAAATGGTTTCTGGGGGTCGAATTATACAGAAACTTGTTTTACACCAGTAGCCACAGATTCCATTGCTCCTCCTGGAGAAACCGCCCCCCCCGAAGATGCCCCCTTTACAGGAGATTGGCTACCGGAAACCGGATTTGAATCCTTGTACGGGAGTGATGTCAATGGTACCTGGCAATTTGTTATTTACGATGTGAGTTCGGATTTACTTACTGTAAACGAATTATCCATCACATTCAACAATACATATGATTTGAATTATCAATGGCTTCCCGGACTTGGACTTTCTTGTACCACTTGTCCTAATCCGGTAGCTTTTCCTACAACAACTACGACTTATTCCCTAGAAATTACTGATGCATACGGTTGCTCCGTAAATGATGAAATTACCATAAACGTCATTACCGATTTGACAGCTCCTGTCGTTTCCTGTGGTCCGTCCTCTTCCTCTACGGTTACCTTTTTGTGGGATGAAGTGCCAGGAGCGACAGCATACGAGGTCAATGTCAATGGCACGGGATGGGTGCCGGCTAGTCCGGGACCATTGTCGCATGAAGTGACCGGACTTTCAGTAGGAGAAACGGTGACCATAGAAGTCCGCCCTTACGACCCGGGATGTGGGTTTGGCCCGATTACCAGCTTCGAATGCGATGCAACGAGTTGTGCTTCTACATTTTCTTTAGATGAAACCACCAATATTTCTTGTTTTGGTGCGGATGATGGTACAGCCACCCTTTCTGCATCCGGGGCATCCCCATTTAATTATGATATCGGTACTTCAAATAATGATACCGGATTGTTTTCCGGACTTTCCGCAGGAAACTACACCGTAACCGTTTCGGATTCGGATAATTGTACAAGCACCTTTCCCTTTGAAATTGTTGAACCCGCTGAACTCATTACAGGACAATCGGCGACTGGAGAAGGTTGTGCCGGTGCGTCCTTGGGTGAAGCGGCCATTACGGTTACCGGTGGCGTCTATCCTTATTCATACAATTGGGATATGAATCCTTCTACCGATTCATTATTGACCGGACTTCCTCCCGGAACATATCTAGTTACCGTAACTGATGATAACGGATGTACCGGATCTGAAAACATCACAGTGGATATGTCTACTCCAATTGTTTTAGATACAGACTCGACAGAAGCTACTTGTGCCGGTGTTCCTGATGGGACAGCCACAATCATTCCAAGTGGAGGTACAGGGAGTTTTTCATATCAATGGGATGCGAATGCCGGTGGTCAGACAAATGATACCGCAACCGGATTGGATGTCGGCACATACGCTGTAACTGTGACGGACGGAGATGGATGTACAGCTGAAGCGGTTGTTGAAGTAACCGCTCCCAATTCAATTACTACAACTACGGACGGAACTCCCGCAACTTGCGAAAGCTCAAATGATGGAACTGCAGAAGTAACGGCTGTCGGAGGAACAGGAACACTGGACTATGAATGGAGTAATGGCGACCTGACCCAAATGGCCAATGGCTTGGATGCCGGTTGGGCATATGTTACCGTTACGGACGATAACGGTTGTTTCGTTGTTGATAGCTTCCTAGTTACCGTACCTGATCCCCTAGGAATTGGAACGGTCGCTCAAGATGTTTCTTGTTTTGGAGATAGTGATGGATTCGCCGGAGTATTCCTACAAGGAGGAATTTATCCCTATACATTCGATTGGGGAGGTGGACAGGTGTTTACCACACTGTCTAATGAATTCGGAACTTGGGAAGTCATCGATAATGGATGTTTCGTCTATGGACCCAATACGATTAGTGGTAATAATATAGACACCATTTGCGTAAGCGTTGAAGATGGGGTGGATTCCACCTCAATGGAAGTAATAGTCTCAATAGCCCCTCCCAATACAACGGGACTTCAAGAGTATTGCCAACAATTGGAAGTAGGAACTACAAATACATTCTGTTTCCCGGAAAATCCTGCTTGGGTATCACCGGTTTCTTATGCCATTTGTACTAGCTCCCCATCACCGGGAAGTTTCGGTTCTTGGAGTGTGGATGCAGTCACCGGCTGCTTGACCTTTACGTCTACTGCCGGTGCAGAATTATTCGCCGAACAAATTTGTATAGAAGCTACTGATGACACAGGAGCGACAGAAGAATTTAATGTTTGGGTGTCTATCATGGAACCCGGAGAAGCCCACTTGGCCGTTTGTACGCTTGGGCAAGATACCTTGTGTTTAAATGCTCCGGCGGGGATAGGTCCAGCTACAGCTGAATTTGGTTATTGTCAAGATGAATTGGGGGCGAGTCTATTTACCGGTTTGTCAATGGGGAGTTATACCGTAACAGTTACTGACGACAAAGGATGTTCGGAATCAGTGACCATTATGGTAAATGAACCCGAGTTGTTAGAGACTTCCCTGACACCAACCGCAGTGGGTTGTTTTGGCGATTCTGATGGATCGGTTGTTTCCTCTACTACAGGAGGCACCGGAGCCTATTCATACGATTGGGGAGGAGCTACAACCCCCGATTTAAATAATATTCCAGCAGGACTATATACCTTGACGGTTACGGACGAAAACGGATGTACGGCTGTTGCTTCAACAACTGTAACCGAACCGCCGACTGGCGTGACGGTAGATGCCGGAATTGATGCTACTGTTTGTTTCAATGCATCGACCGGTACTGCTTCTGCTACGGCTTCAGGGGGCACCGGCCCTTACGTATATGCTTGGTCAGATGGTTCTGTTGGTGAAAACCAAGTTGGCCTATCTGCTGATGTTTATGAGGTGACAGTTACCGATGCCTTTGGGTGTACGGCGGTCGATCAAATGGAAGTATTGGAGTTTCCCGACATTTCATCGTCCATTTCAGTGGTGTCTCCGTTATGTTATGATGGTAATGATGGTACCGCAACTATTGATGCTGTGAGTGGAGGAAGTGGAGTGAGTATCGGAGATTATAATTTTGTTTGGAATACCGTTCCCAACCAAACCGGTATTTCTGCTACAGGACTTCAAGCAGGGCAAACCTATGAAGTAACCATTACCGATGGATTCGGTTGTACCAATACCAATACGGTAATCGTTCCGAATCCTACTGAAGTTACCGTTGTTCTAGAATCTATTAATGATGTTAGTTGTTCCGGTGGAGCGGATGGCTCCATTGATGTGGAAGGACAAGGTGGAACAGGCAATTATTTTTACTTGTGGGAAGATGGACAGACGACTGATGTAGCAAGTGGTTTAGCTGCCGGCAATTACATGGTGACAGTAACCGATGATAATGGATGTACCGCCGTAGCGGATTATACCATTAATAATCCATCCGTATTAGAGTTGGAAATGTTTGGCATCGATGTGGAATGTTATAGTGCTGCTACTGGAAGTGCTTGGGTGGAAGTCGAAGGGGGAACACTCCCGTATTTATACGAATGGTCTGAAATGAGTACGGCGGATTCCATTGCAAACCTAGAAGCCGGTACTTATTTCGTCACGGTAACTGACGCGGAGGGTTGTTCAGCCGTCGGTTCGATAAATATTGAACAGCCGGAAGCATTCTCCTTTGTTACAAGTACAGAAGATGTCTTTTGTTTTGGAGATCAAGACGGCTCTGTAAGTGTGGAAGTCATAGGAGGAACACCTCCTTATTTATATAGCATTAATGGTGTCGATTACATCGGTTTTGGTACGTTTGTCGGTTTGCCGGCTGGTACTTATGATGTGTTCGTTCAAGATGGTAAAGGCTGTGTCACTACGGTTTCTGATTTAGTGGTGAGTGAACCACCACCAATGGAAGTAAATATAATTCCCGATTCTAGCTTGGTCGTCCTTGAGCTAGGCGATAGCTTACAGTTGAACCTGAACATCATAAACAATCAAGGTGATACACTTATATATGTTTGGGATCCCGAATTGTCTCCTAGTGGTTTGAACTGTTTGGATTGTCCGGCTCCGATTTTCAATTCATCCGAACACAACAGTTTTGAAGTCCTTGTGATAGATGGAAACGGTTGTGAAGCGACGGATGAAATTGAAATTAGGGTAGAACGATCCCGTGAGGTATTTGTTCCCGGCGGCTTCACGCCGAATGGCGATAACCTCAATGATGTATTAATGGTTCATGGACAAACCGGTACAAAGGTCAATACCTTCCGTGTTTATGATCGTTGGGGCGAACTCGTATTCCGAGCGGATAATTACGATATCAATTCCGAAGAACCCGATAATGTATGGGACGGAACATTCAAAGGAAATAGATTGAACCCCGCTGTATTCGTTTGGTATGTCGAAGTAGAATACATTGATGGACGAACAGAATCCTTTGAAGGAAATACGACGTTGTTGAAGTAATTCAAATTTGCCTTCTCAATAGCGTGTATGGAAACGCCCTAGCCAGTGTCATCGGCTAGGGCGTTTTTATTGTCATAAAAAGAAATTAGCGAAAATTCGCTAGATTTCTTGATATGCAGCAATAAGATTCGTATTTTTGAAAAAATATTAAGTTTCATTTTAAAATCGAATAGATAACAATGATTGCTTCAGATTTAGAAAAGGCCTTGAAAGGAGGAGAGTTTTTGGTAAAAGACCAAGACGCAGCGAGTGTTTTCACTCCTGAGAATTATACGGAGGAACAATTGATGATTAGGGACATGGTCACTGATTTCGTCAAAACAAGTATCCTTCCTGTTCAAGAAAAGTTAGAAGGACTGGACATTGAACTGACCAAAGAATTAATTACCAAAGCAGGTGGACTAGGACTATTGGGAACAGCATTCCCAGAGGAGTATGGTGGTTCTATGAATGACTTCGTAACCAACATGTTGTTGACCGAAGCCATGGCAGAATCTCGTTCTTTTGCATTGTCTATGGGAGCTCACACCGGAATCGGTATGCTTCCAATTCTTTACTTCGGTACTGATGAGCAAAAGCAAAAATATTTACCTGAATTGGTTCAAGGTGTCAAATATGCCGCTTATTGTTTAACCGAGCCGGGTTCCGGATCAGATGCTTTGAATGCAAAATCCAAGGCGATTCTTTCCGAAGATGGTTCCCACTATGTACTGAACGGTCAAAAAATGTGGATCACCAATGGTGGTTTTGCTGATGTTTTCGTTGTCTTCGCTAAGATCGACGGGGAAAAATTCACAGGCTTTATCGTAGAGGAAGCTTGGGAAGGTGTATCGGTAGGAGCTGAAGAGAAGAAATTGGGAATCAAAGGTTCTTCTACTCGCCAAGTATTCTTTGAAAATGTAAAAGTGCCTGTCGGCAATGTTCTAGGAACAATTGGTAAAGGACACCATATCGCTTTCAATATTTTGAATATCGGTCGTATCAAATTGGCGGCGGGTGTTTTGGGAGCTTCCAAATTGGTTTGTACCAACTCCATCAAATATTCCAACGAACGTAAACAATTCAACAAGTCTTTGTCTGAATTCGGAGCGATCAAACACAAGATTTCTGAGCAAGCGACTCGAATCTGGTGCGTGGAGTCAGCGATTTATCGTTCTAGCCATGACATCCAATTGATGGAAGAAGGTTTGAAAGAAAGCGGCAAAACCCTTTCCGAATCTCTCCTAGGAGCTGCACAAGAATATGCCATCGAGTGTGCCTTGATGAAAGTTCACGGTTCCGAAGTATTGGATTACGTGGTTGACGAAGGGCTTCAGATTTACGGAGGTATGGGATACTCCGAAGAAGCACCAATGGCAGGAGCATATAGAGATGCCCGTATCAACCGTATCTTCGAAGGTACCAACGAAATCAACCGAATGCTTTCAGTAGACATGTTATTGAAGAAAGCATTGAAAGGAGAAATCGATTTGATGACACCGGCAATGGCCATTCAAAAAGAATTGATGTCCATGCCTACCGGTGCGGATATGCCAACCGGTCCATATGCACGTGAATTGGGAATGATCAAAAACATGAAGAAAATGTTCTTGATGGTAGCCGGAGCGACCGTTCAAAAATTCATGCAATCACTAGAGCACGAGCAAGAGATGTTGATGAGCATGGCAGACGTCATGGCGGATATTTATATTTCTGAATCAGCAGTTCTTCGTGCCATCAAAATCGCCGAAACAAAGGGCGAAGAAGCCGCTGAAATTCCTTTAGCTATGGCTCGCGTTTACTTGGATGATGCGATAGAAAGAGTAAGTTTGAACTCTCGTCGTACGGTTTGTTCTTGGGCAGAAGGCGATATGTTGAAAGGATTGGTTATGGGCGTTAAGCGATATGCGAAGTACATTCCGATCAATTCTAAAAACAACCGTCGTAAAATCGCACAATACTTCATTGATAAAGATGAGTATTCTTTATAGTAACAGGCAAAAAATAAGTTGTCGATTTGAAAATCGTAATTTTTAGTTTAGACGAGGCAATT
>JAHDCE010000166.1:0-1650 GCA_020630045.1 Saprospiraceae bacterium
AGGGTTACTACAAGATTGAATACGACCCACGATGTAAAAGATTGGTTGTCTATCGGAAATACTTTCGGGTACACCCATTTTACTAGAAGGGCCCTTCCGGAAAACAATGAATTCAATACACCGCTTTTCCGAGCCTTGAATATGGATCCGATTACTCCTGTCCGTAAATTCGATGGTACTTATGCCTATTCTACTTATACGGATACGGACATCGCCAATCCGGTCAACCAGATAGAACAAACCCACGACCTTTGGACGAGCAATCGAATTTTAGGTTCTATATATGCGGATGTGAAATTCATGGAGGGATTGTCCTTGAGGTCTGCATACAGTATCGACCGTACTTGGGCGACACAGGATATCTTCTTTCCTGAATTCGATTTAAGTTATGACCCGACGTTGAGCGATGCTCCCGCACAAGAGAAGAGATTGGAAAATTCTGTGGTTTACAACACCTTCGCTTGGTCCAATTGGCAAGTCGAAAACGTCATCACTTGGACCAAGGAGTTCAAAGAAAAGCATGATGTTACGGCGGTAGTCGGGCAAACCATATTGGAAAATTCAAGTCATATCAACGGAGGAGGGAATTCGAACTTGCCGAGCAACGACCCAGAAGACGCATTCATCTCCAATACGATTGATCCCATTGAATCCCAAACCGCTTTTGAAACCGCATCCGAATCCGCCTTGCTTTCATTTTTTGGAAGGGTCAATTATGATCTGAGTGACAAGTATTTATTTTCGGCGACTTTCCGTGTGGACGGTTCCTCTAAGTTCGGGGCGAACAATCGATTCGGTTATTTCCCTTCGGTCTCCGGTGCTTGGGTACTCTCTAGGGAGGAATTTTGGAACTTCGATGCCATTAGTTTCCTAAAACTGCGTGCCAGTTGGGGACAAAACGGAAACGACAACATCGGTGATTATGGATTTTCGACAGTCGTTTTCTCAGGACAGAATTATGCCTTCGGACCGGATGAAACCATTACCAATGGTAGCGTTGCTCTAACGGCGGCCAATCCGGATTTGAAATGGGAAACCATCACTCAGACAGATTTCGGAGTCGATCTTGAATTATGGGAAGGAAAGGTGAATTTCACAGCAGATTACTACATCAAAAATACGGATGACATGCTGTACGCAGCACCGATTCCATTTACTTCAGGAACTTTCCCGCCCATTCAAAATATTGCGAGTGTAACCAACAAGGGATGGGAGTTTTCATTGTCATATAGAGAAAGGCAAAAAGCCTTTTCATATTCCGTTGGCGGAAACATTTCTTTTGTCAAAAATGAAGTGACCAACCTAGGAGCGGGAGGCGAACCCGTATTCGCAGGCTTCGTCCAATCCGCAGGTAGTTTTGCTACGAAAACAGATGTCGGCCATCCGGTCGCTTCTTTCTTCGGATACGTGACCGATGGTATTTTTCAAAACGCTAACGAAATCGAAAATCACGCATTCCAAACGGAAAATACAGCACCGGGAGATATCAGGTTTAAAGACCTGAATGGTGATGGCGTTATCAATGGCGATGATCGCACATACATTGGGAATCCCATGCCTGACTTTACCTATGGCGGAAACATAGAACTCGAATATAAAGGTGTAGACTTGAATATATTTCTACAAGGTGTTTATGGCAATGATGTTTAT
>JAHDCE010000166.1:1660-8020 GCA_020630045.1 Saprospiraceae bacterium
AACTTTGACTTATCTATTTTAACTTCTTGGTCTTATGGCAATGATGTTTATAATGGTACCGTCAGATACGACTTTAGTTTCACCAACAGACCTATCACCGTCTTGGACAGATGGACGGGAGAGGGAACATCTGATCATGAGCCCCGAGTCAATATCAACGATCCGAATCAGAATGCTCGTATTTCCGATAGATTCATAGAAGACGGTTCGTATTTACGACTGAAGAATGTCCAATTGGGATACTCTTTACCCGCTTCCCTTTTGGAAAAGGCAAGAATCAAAAAATTGAGATTGTATATATCGTCTCAAAACCTGTTCACCTTCACCAAATATTCCGGACTCGACCCTGAAATCGGAACCATCGGCGGTGCGCTGGAAATGGGATTGGATCGCGGATTCTATCCACAATCACGCACTTTCCTAGGCGGACTCCAACTAACTTTTTAATTGAATGAATACTGAATCCATGATGAAAAATAAAATACTGATAGCCGGTTTGATTTGCGTTTTTTGGACCATGGGATGCAAGGATTCCTTTTTGGATCGGGATCCCTTGGTAGGAGAGACAGAAGAAAACTTTTATCGCAATGCCGAAGATGCTGTAGCTGGTGTCAATGCCGCATATGCCGCCCTCCAATTCGAAAGGAGTCCGGCAGGGCACTTCCGTTGGTTTTGGGGAGATATCATGTCAGATGATTCTGATAAAGGAGGCTCGGGAGATAACGATGTTTTCGAACTTTTACTACTAGAAACATTTCAAACGCCTACGAACGGAGAACTGTTAGAGTCCGAATGGAAGGCCAACTATGAGGGAATATATCGGGCGAATGTCGTATTAGAAAAAGTACCTTCCATTGAAATGGATGAGGAATTGAAAGCACGCGTCCTAGGAGAAGCGAAATTCATCCGTGCGTATTTCCATTACAACTTGGTGACCATTTTCGGAGATGTTCCTCTAGTGGATCATGTACTTTCTACCGAAGAGTTCAACATGGCTCGAACCGACGCGAATTTGGTCTGGGATTTTATCGAATCCGATTTGACTTCAGCGATTCCGGACTTGCCACGAAAAAGTCAATATGAATTGTCTGACTTGGGCAGGATTACCAAGGGAGCCGCCCGCGGACTTTTAGTTAAGTCTTATATGTGGCGGCAAAAATGGACCGAAGCCCGACAAACTGCCGAAGATATCGTCAACTCCGGAGAATATTTCCTCGATCCCGATTATGCCAATATGTTTACGCCTGACGGCGAAAATGGAAGCGGTTCTATTTTTGAAATTCAATACATGACCGAGTCGGGAGGAACTTGGGACAATCAGAATGAAGGAACATTAACCAACATATTCCAAAGACCAAGGGGACAATTCGATGGTTTCGGATTCAACATCCCCACACAGGATTTGGTAGATGCTTTTTTCAAAGAAAGTCCGACCAAAGAAGACCCAAGGCTTGGAAGTACGGTGTTTAGAGAAGGAGATGTAATGGGAGACAGAGGCGTTTTTACCAAGGAAGCTACTGGATTTCCACACGACTATTATCCCAAAAAATATTTCAACAGTAAGAGTGACGAAGCCTCATTCGGAGACGCAGCGCCCAACGGCGGTTCAAACGATCGTGTCATCCGATTCGCTGATATCTTATTGCTTCATGCAGAAGCATGTTACCAACTAGGAGATGAGGGTGCTGCACGTACCTCACTTAACCTTGTCCGAGCCCGTGCTAGGGGAGGGGACGAAACCATCTTGCCTGATGTAATCGCTAGTGGCGAAGATTTAAGGGATGCCATTTATCATGAACGTAGGGTTGAACTCGCATTGGAAGGTCATCGTTTTTTCGACTTGATTCGAACGGGAAGAGGTTCGCTAGAATTATCCTCCCTAGGATTCCAAGCAGGAAAACATGAACTTTTCCCTATTCCTGAATCCCAAATTCAGGCGACGAATGGTGCGATTACTCAAAACCCCGGATACTAAATCAGATGAATATGAAATACTGTCATTATATATTGGGCGCTTGTTTGTTTTTGTTCGTGATTTCTTGCGAACCCTACATTGAAGACGAAGTTACGATTCCCGAATTGACCGATACTCCCGAGTTTACGGTTCAAATGGTAGAAGGGGATTCCAATCGGTTCGTTGTTGATTTTGACCCCACCGGATACTTTGATTTTGTGTGGAGTATTCCGGGTGGTTCTCCTTCGGCTTCTTCTTTGGATCATGATACCATTTTCTTCCAGCGAGCGGGCAATTATGATATAACGCTCCATGCTTCGGTGGATGGAGGAGCCGGAGTAGCTACGGCTACTCAATCGGTAGTTGTAGAAAATGATGCAGAGTTAGAATGTGATGCCTTCATGTCATTATTGACCAATGATTGTTCTTCAAAATGCTGGCGACTTTCGTCGAATGATGGAGGTGTTGCAGTAGGGCCCATTCCACTTTCGGGTGAATGGTTTACTTCTACGGGGCTCAATGAGAATCAAGCGGATGACTTGTGGTGTTTTGATTTTACAACCGCCTCATTTTTGTATATCAATAATGATGTGACATTTTCCGCTTGCGCGGGATTTTCCGAAATCGTCGGTTATCCCATCCCGGATAATATGACTTATGTCGTCAGTCCGAGCGATAGTGACTATTCCGAAAACCAGTTTATCCTATCCGATGATTTCTGGATGGGAGTGGAAGACTCCGGACCCATCTACGAAGTGGTCAGCATAACAGAGGATGAAATGGTCTTGTTGACTCCTATAAAACCATGCGACGGCGGACCGTCAGAGGGTTGGTTTACCCTCACCTTTTTAGCTAATTAAATCCGTGGTCAACTAAATGATGTCAAATTTTGAAAACATCTTTTGCCCTGACTCCGCTTCGAATCCTCACCATGATTACAAGGCTCCGGGTGCTCATTGATTCACGATAACATCTATAGTTTACACTGTATTAAATCATAAGATGAAATGAAAAATATAAGTCGAATTTTATTCTTCGTATTGATTTTAGGATATTCTTGTAATGACAATACCGTATTGGAAAATCCTGTACTTCCGGTGCTTTCCGTTGCGGATATTGAAGTTTCCGAAACCAATACGAACGCTTCCTTGGATATTGTTATCCAATTGGAGGGAGAAAATAGAACCAACGTAAAAGTCGATTACTCCACACTGGAAGGTACGGCGATAATCGGTTCGGATTATGAAGGTGCAATCGGTCAGTTGATTTTCGCTCCCGGTGAATCTTCAAAAACAGTAACCGTCAGAATCCTAGGGGATTTTGTTGACGAACCCATTGAGAAATTCGAATTCATCATGATGAATCCGGTAAATGCGACCATGGAAAACAATCGTGCTACCATTACCATACTAAATGATGACGAAGGTTTTGAAAATGCTCTCACCATTCCGGAAACGGGATATTCCACACCAACCCTTTATCCGGGAATGGAACTCGTCTGGTCCGACGAATTCCAAGGAGAAGCCTTGGACCCTAACGATTGGACATACGAAATCGGAAATGGAGCCAGTGGCTGGGGAAACAATGAATTACAATTTTACAAAGAAGAAAATGCTTATCTCGCCCTAGGAGATTATTTGGTCATCGAAGCCAAAGAAGAGAACGAAAGCGGATTCGATTACACTTCCGCAAGGATAATTACCGCCGGTAAAAAGGAATTCCAATACGGTCGTATTGATATCCGTGCCGCCCTTCCCAAAGGTCGGGGAATGTGGCCGGCGACCTGGATGTTAGGAAGCGACTTTTATGATGTAGGATGGCCGACTTGTGGCGAAATCGATATCATGGAGCTGATCGGTCACAATAACCATATCGTCCACGGTACGGTTCATTTTGGTGAAAATCCATCGGAAGCGGCCTCTGTCGGTGCCTCAAGAATCACTCCTTCCGGAGATAAATTCGACGAAGCTTTTCATGTTTTCTCCTTGATATGGGAAGAGGATAGAATCCGAATCCTTGTAGACGATAACATGTATTTGGATGTCGATCCTTCCGCTTTAGGCGGAAAGCCTTGGCCATTTAACCAACCGTTCTTTTTCATATTCAATGTTGCGGTCGGAGGTAACTGGCCTGGCGATCCGGATGAAAATACAATATTCCCACAAGTTATGGTGGTGGATTATGTAAGGGTTTTCCAATAAGATGCATCTCAAAATATTAGCCATGGGAAATGTATACCATTATTATATCGGGATGATTCTGCTAGGTTTATTAGTGGGGTGTAATCCTGTTTACCAAGGAAATAATTTAATTGATTCCAACAAGGAGAAAAAGAAATCGATAACGGAATCTCCCGAAGATAAACGGATTGCCGAAATCATGTCTTCCATGACTTTGGAGGACAAAATCGGTGAAATGACTCAGCTTTCGATAGATGCGATTTCCGTCGGCGCACCATATAATTTGAAGGAACCGCATGAGTTGGATTCCGCCAAATTGGAGGAAGTCCTACTAAAATATCGTGTGGGTTCAATCCTAAATTGCGGAGGACATGCTTATACCAAGGAACATTGGTACGAAGTCATTTCCACCATTCAAGAATATGCGACCAAGAAAAAAGAATCCGGCATCCCGGTATTGTATGGCATTGATGCGATTCATGGAACCAATTATACGCTTGGAGCAACCTTGTTTCCCCAACAAATTTCCCAAGCCGCTTCCTGGGATACGGCAGTAGCTGAAGAAATCGGAAGGATAACCGCTTACGAAACCCGCGCATCATCCATTCCTTGGACTTTTTCTCCGGTATTAGATATCGGGCGCGATCCGAGATGGCCCAGGTTCTGGGAGACATTTGGTGAGGATGTCTACTTGTCCTCAGCAATGGGAGTCGCGATGGTTAAGGGATACGAAGGAAACAAAAATGATATTTCCGATCCGACCCGAATCTCCTCATGCCTCAAACATTTCCTAGGTTACAGTGTGACCCTTTCGGGAAAAGACAGGACGCCCGCATGGATTCCGGAAAGGCAACTCAGGGAATATTTTTTACCCACTTTCCAAGAAGCCATTGATGCCGGTGCGCACACTATTATGGTTTGTTCGGGTGAGATGAATGGTATTCCCGTTCATGCCAATGCAGAAATATTGACAGATCTGCTTAAAAATGAATTGGGTTTCAAAGGTATCGTATTGACGGATTGGGAAGATATCAAATATCTATATAGTAGACATAGAGTGGCCGAAGGTGATTATGATGCGGTAAAAATGGCGGTGAACGCCGGCATTGATATGAGTATGGTGCCTATGGATTTATCTTTTCCGAAAGTCCTCAAGCAACTGGTTGAAGAGGGAGAAGTCCCGATGTCTCGAATTGATGATGCCGTGAAACGTATCCTACGTGTGAAATTGGCGTTGGGTTTGTTTGAAAATCCTGTAACACACTATAAAAATTATCCGGAATTCGGTTCCGAAAAACATGCGAAAGTTGCTTTGAATGCCGCGAGGGAGTCCATCACCTTATTGAAAAATGAGAACGATATACTTCCCCTAGACAAATCCGGGGAATATTTGGTGACTGGTCCGACTTCTCACAATCTCAATTACCTCAATGGAGGGTGGACACACACTTGGCAGGGAGCCGAACCCAAATGGAATAATCCCGGGAAAAAAACCATTGCGGAAGCGATTATCGAAAAAATCGGAAAGGACAAAACTACTTATGTCGAAGGTTGTACGATAAATGAATCCAAAAATTTGGAAGCCGTTGTAAAAGCCGCCAAAGGCAAAAAAGCCGCCATCGTTTGTTTGGGAGAATCTACTTATACCGAAGTAGTTGGAAATATCGGTGATTTGACCCTTCCTGTCGCTCAAGCCGAATTGGTAAAAGCCATCGCCGAAACGGGGACACCGGTAATCCTTGTTTATATCGGTGGCCGTCCAAGAATCATAACTGAAATGGATGCATTGTCACAGGCCACCGTCCTAGGTTATTTGCCGGGAGATGAAGGAGGACTAGCGGTAGCCGACGTTCTTTTTGGAGATGTCAACCCTTCCGGGAAATTACCATTCACTTATCCTAAAGAACCCCATTCGTTGGTTACTTATGACCACAAAGGTACGGATCGGGTACATTCGGATTTTTCACATAATGCTTTCCAGCCATTGTATGAATTTGGTCATGGTTTGAGTTATACCGATTTCGAATATTCCAATTTTAAGTTAGATGAGGAACGTTTGGAAATCGGTCAAAAAATCCAAGTTTCTATTGATATAAAGAATACCGGAAAAAGAGTGGGTAAAGAAGTGGTGCAACTATATACAAAAGATTATGTAGCGAGTGTCACTCCTTCAGTCAAACGCTTAAAAGCGTTTCAAAAAATAGAACTGTCTCCCGGAGAAATACA
>JAHDCE010000167.1:0-6781 GCA_020630045.1 Saprospiraceae bacterium
TTCATACAAAAAAAATCGTGATAACATCTATTAGTACCAATTGAAATAAAATAAAACTAGAGTCGATGAGTAATCAGCCCTCGTCTGGTATCGTCTTTTATAGGTTCTTTTTGTTGTATCCCTCAACATTTATTTTTCCGGAAAGGAAAATTCAATCTTACCTGTGTTTATTGGGTTTGGTGCTTTGCTTTCAGACAAATTTGCTTGCTCAAAACCAACAGCTGGATTCTTTGTACCAAATCTGGGAAAATGATGAGTTGCAGGACACGACAAGGTTGAAAGCGCTTTTCGATCATGGAGTGATGCTGCAATCCACGGATATAGATTCTGCACTTCAGATTGTCGATCAGGCATATTTGTTCGCCAAGGAAAACGGATTGGCCTTCTGGGAAGGAAAATCAATAGGGCAGAAGGGGGTTATTTTCCATAATGCCGGAAAGCTTGAGGAAGCTGAAATTGCATATAAAGAAGCCCTTTCGATTTTTGAAAAAAATAGTATTGAGTATGAGCGTCATGAAGTCAAATTGAAAATAGCGATGTTGTTGTTTTACACCGGAAGAAGGGAGAAGGCAAAGGTGGATATTGAAAAGAGTCTTTTATATTTTACAACAATTGAAAAATGGGATATTGTTTTTAGGGCTAATCGCCTACTGGGGCAGTATTATTCGGATAATGAAAATTCTAAGATGTCCATTGAGTATTCCTTGCGGAATGTGAAACTTATGGAAAAATTAGTTGAGAATCCTCAGTTTGAGGCTTTGGCACATTCGGACTTAGCAAATGAATATGAAAAAGTGAAAGAATATGAAAAAGCTGCGTTTCATTTTAAAGCAAGTATCAAAGTAAATGAGAAACATAGCTTATATCACCGGACAGGTAATTCACTTTACAACTTGGTGACTAATGAGTTGAGTAGGGATAGTATTCGAGCGGACGTTATCAAAGAATATCAAGATTGGACGCTTGTCAATCTGGAAAAAATGGATAATCCAGCTTTCATGTTATCTAATCTAATGGCAAATTTGGCATTAAGTAAAACTTATGAATATTTGGGCGATTTTAAAAACGCAAATTTGGTGTCAAAAGAAGCTATTGATATTGGTAATGGGCAATATCCACATTATAGAAAAATAGCATTTATCCGTGCTGGATTATTGGCTTTGACGATGAAAGAATTTGATAATGCCGCAAATTATTGTCAAAAGGCATATGAACTCAATGATAAGAAAACGGATTATTGGAATACGGAAATCATATGTGATTGCTTGGTGAAAAGTTATGCCAATTTAGGTAAGACAGATAGGATACCTGAATTTTTTGCCAGTTACAAAGAGGCAAAGGATTCTATTTCAAATATAGATAAAGCCAGAGAAAGGACGACCTTGTTGCTTGAATCGGAATTCAATCAAGAACGGGAAGCAACAGAACTTCAACGCCGTGTTGAAATGGCTGAACAGAAAAGTATTCGTACCGGTTTGATTATAGGTTTGACAGCGTTAGGTTTACTTTCTTTTCTAGTCTTCCGAAACAATCGGAACAAGGCTAAGGCCAACGCTCTTTTAGAACAAAAAAACCGACAGATTTCCGAACAGAAAACAGCACTGGAAAGAAGTAATCATACCAAAGATCGTTTATTCGCCATACTAGGACATGATCTCAGGAAACCTGCCAACGCATTTCAAGGAATCGCAAGGAAAGTGAATTATCTTTTGAAGAAAGAGGATTATGATCGTGTCCAACAACTCGGCGACTCCATTGAAACCAATGCATTGGGATTGACCTCCTTGACGGACAATCTCCTTAAATGGGCTTTGACCCAAAAGGATGCGATCAGTATAACTCCTGAATCCTTGGATGTCAACCAGCTTATTCGAGAAACAAAAATCGTATTAGGAAGATTGGCCGAAGCCAAAGAAATTACTATCATTTCTGAAGTGGCGGAAGGCACAAAAATATTGGCGGATAATAATAGTATGCTCACCATCATCCGCAACTTGTTGGACAATGCCATTAAATACACATCGGAAGGTGGAATTATTACATTGTCTACTAAAGAGAGTGAAACAGGTATAGATCTTTTTGTTAAAGACAATGGCGTAGGAATGTCGCAGGATAAAACCAAAACTATATTTTTACTTCAAGATGGTAAATCGACCCAAGGAACAAAAGGAGAAAAAGGAACAGGACTGGGCTTGCATTTGGTAAAAGAATTAGTAGATTTGAACAAGGGCAATATAAGCGTTGTTTCACAACTCGAAAAGGGGACAACCTTTATCATCCAATTACCAAAAGCCGCTTAATATGTCAGCTAACCCAATTAGAATATTAATCGTCGAAGACGAAGTTTCATATCAACTCGATTTGGAGATGATGCTAGATGAAATGGAATATGACGTAATCGGTATCGTTGATAATTCCGAAGCGGCCATTGAAGCCATTCAAAACATGAAACCCGACCTTGTACTGATGGATATCGATATCAAAGGCAAGATGTCCGGTATTCAAGTCGGGGAGAAAATGTCCCATCTTGACATTCCTTTTATATATATTACTAATCACAATAGCAAGGAGATGTATAACAAAGCCAAGTTATCCAACTTGGCAAGTTATTTGGTCAAACCCGTCAATCCCATTACATTCGAAGCTACCCTTGATTCCTTGGCGGAAAAAATTCTTACGGAAAGGAAAAACAGGGACTTCGAAGACAGTAAGGGCGTCAACATCAATACCCAAAACAAGCTTCTTGTCAAGCATAATAAGCGCTACCATTTGGTTAAATTGGATGAAATCCAATTCGTAGAAGCTAGTGATGGCTACACGATTATCCATCTTGCCGAAAAGTCCTTGTTGAGCGGTCTTCGCCTTTCTGATTTAGAACAATTGCTCACGTCGGATATTTTCATTAAAACACATCGTAGTTATATTATGAATATCCAATATTTTGAAGTTTTAGATCCCGCCGATAATATCATTCAAATGCAAAACGGAAAACAAATCCCACTCAGCAGGGCGATGAGAAAAAGGATACTTGAAGTGATGAACTTGGGGTAAACGAAATTTGATAATCGCATTTCAAAAAAAGAAGGGCCACCCCTCCGGGCGACCCTTCTTACGTATAATTATTCAATCCACAACAATTTTGAAAATGAGCCTGTGTAATTCTGATTTGCCGAACTCAATATGATAATTTAGACTCACCTTTGAATTCCTCTTTAAAAGCTTTATGAAGCCAATTCCACTTGCTCAATGCTCATAGCCGTGTCAGTCAAAGTTTCCAACCACGCAAGGACAGGAACATTGTAGTAAAGATGGATAGCAGCCAATTTGTATGGAGTACGATAGATTTCTTTCAATCCCACTTTTGAACCATCCGCATTTACCCAACTCATTAAGGGGTATTCGTACACGCGTTTTTTGGCGAAATTTTTTCCATATTCTTGGCGGATTCTGATAAACAATTCAACATCGAACAACCAATCTGATCGGAATTCATTGGCAAAAATGGTAGCTGCCATTCTACGGCTGAATATTTTTGCTCCGCACTGTGTATCGTTTACAGGTAACTTGCATACCGCTTGAATCATCATTCCCACTACGGCGGAAAATACTTTCCTTGAAAATTTGCGCTTAATATTAGCGCCCATTCGAGTCATTCTAGAACCTACAATAGCTTCGTAGTAATCATTGTCGCTGATGAATCCTGCCATTCGAGACATTTCCTCCATGCTAGTGGACAAATCAGCATCCATAAAACCGATGTGGGACGCTGAGGTGTGGCGAAGGGCGAACAACACTCCTTGTCGAACGGCCTCAGCCTTTCCTCCGTTTTGTTGAAGGTCTACAACTGATGAATTGGTGGGGCAGTTTCTATTGATTTCATTAAGAACATCAATAGTTGAATCAGTACTGCCATCATTAACCAGAACAGCATGGATTTCAGGATGCTCTGATAAAAATGAAATGATTTTGCTAGTGTCGAGTCTTTCTGCTTCATTGTAACAAGGAATAACAAACGTGATCATAATAAATTAATTTGTGAGTGAATAATTATGACCACAAGATGCAGGTCAGACTGCCTGAATATTATTTAAATCGGTGAAATGCCTTTTTCTGTCGGTGGAATGATTTTGAAAAATTGAGTGAAAATATATATTGCTTGTCAGCATGTTTAAATACTTTTTTATTAATTGTTTATAGATTATTAAAAATTTTTTTCAAAAAAAATGATGGGTCATCGGATGTTTCCTGTCGGTGAATGGCCGCTTTCTATCGGTGGACGGTCATCGCGGGTTTTTACATAGTGAAATTGAAAGTCGGTGGCATGAACTTTGGATGATTCTCACCGTAGAATGAAACAACAAGAGCACTCCGGTCCGAGTGGATTTTGATTTAAAAACTTACCATATAAACACAAAAAATAGCAGTAATGACCCAACTCATAAAAAATACGAAGCGATCGCCCGAAACTATCCTACTTGGGATACTCGTGTTGTCCTTTGTATTTCATGGTACGGTTATCTTTTATTCGTTCCCCAATACATACGACAATTTTGTCCATACTTTTTTTGCCGATCATTACAGAAGGTCTTGGTTTGAACCGTGGGAATTCAGGTGGTACACAGGGTTCACGACTACGAGTTACCCGCCCTTGGTGCATCAATCCGCGGCTTTGCTGTCCCATGTTTTCGGACTAAAAACAGGAATGATAATCGTGGCGCTTGGTGTCATTAATGTATTTGTATTCGGCGTTTACCGGTTCGCTAGGATTTGGGTAAACTCTTCCTCTGCATTGATGGCGGCAGCCTTTGCCGTATTCGCTCCTTCCATTATTGAGGCGGTGCATGTATTCGGACAAATACCTACCATTTGCGGAATCGGGTTCTTATTGAATGGTACGGTAGAAATATATAAATGGCTGCGGTATGATAAGAAGTTTTATTTGCTTTCCGGACTTTCGTTGTTTGCAGTGACCGTAAGCGGACACCATGTTACAACTATTTTCGGATTGGTCTTTTTCGTAGCTCCGGTAATTTTGACAGCATTAATGGACAAAGGCGGCTTCGAAAAGGTCTCGTTTAAATTTCAAGAAGTCAAACGATATTTACAGACCATTTGGAATCACAAATTCTCCTTGGCCTTTTTTAGTTTCACATTTTTATTCTTACTTGTATTTATCGTGTTTCCATATTGGTATTGGTCGAAGACCGATCCGATTACACAGGTTTCTATTCCGCATGGTTCGCGGGATAGTTTTATTACCAACAAGGGTAGTGGTATCGTGTTCTTTATCATTCCTTGGGGAATCGCATTGCCGTTGCTGCCATACTTGTTTCGGAAGATGTTGTCCGGAAGGAACATGTTTATCGGTCTTTCCTTCGCGTTGCTTGTACTTTTAGGAACGGGAGGAACGACACCGATTCCCAAAATGCTCCTGGGAGAGAATGCCTTTAATATCCTTACATTAGACCGTTTTACTTTTTGGGCTTCGATTATGGCGATACCCTTTTTAGGGGAATTCTTCAATCGGTTTTTGTTCGGGGACTATGGTCGATTCTTATATCAAAAATTGGGAAACCTCGGAGGTTCCATTATCCAAGGAATAGTGGTCATTTATGTCATTGTCCAAACGGTGATGATCATCAATTTGGTTCACTTTAAACCCTTGCAACCCGCTGCGATAGATGTAAAGCCAATTACCAATTTTCTCGACAGAGACGAACATTATCGATGGCGCTATTTGACCTTGGGATTCGGCGACCAGGTGGCTTGGTTGTCCGCCAACACCAATGCCAAGTCCATTGATGGAAATTACCATTCTGCAAGGCGGGTTCCGGAATTGACGACAAGGGCGATTGAACGATTGGAAAACAGTAAATTCAATGGCGTGGAAGGATTGGGCTCCCTTCAAAACTTTTTGACCATTCCTGAAAAATATCATTTGAAATATATTTTTTCAAACGATAAATTTTACGATCCGTTATTGCATTATGCCGGTTGGCACCGCGTACAACGATTGGAAAACGGGATTATGGTCTGGGAAAAACAAGATGTCCCACCATTGCCCCCCCGACTACCGATGAAGGTCATTCCGACCTATCAAAAAGTCATGTGGGGAATCCTGCCGCTTTCTTGTTTAATGATTTGTATTATCATCAATCTTTATTTGCGGATATGGTGGTTTAGAATCGCTAAAAAATACACCGCATACGTTTCGGATTATATCCCTCCTAAATCAGATATTCGTCCGGGATATTTATCCCCTTTGTTGATGTTGATTGTTATGCCGCTTATGTTTTGGTGGTCTGCAAAAGATGTATTGTTTAAGTCACCCCAGACGTCACCCGAAAAGGTCGTGTTCTCCTATTATGACGCCTTGGATTTTAAGCGATTTAAAACCGCTCATTCCTATTTGATTCCCAATGAGGAGCTCACTTTTGAACAATATATTTTGGAGGTCAGTGTAGAAGACGGTCTGTTAAGTTCTTATGCCAAATTGGATGCGATTGATACTCAAATCATAGAACAAACGGATACCTCGGCTTTGGTACGAACAAATACGCATTGGATTACTCCACTAAAAAAATATGACAAGGAAGAAGAACTATATGTAAAACGAATCAAAGGAAAATGGTACATCCAACCCAAACGTTTTGATATTACCATTCCTCCGGATCAATTTATCAGTCAGCCGACCATTAATTATTTTAAACAAGGAAAAAGGCGGGTGTCCACATTGCCTACAAATCCGGAAGATGTCGTGGACAGACCGGAGTTGTATATC
>JAHDCE010000167.1:6791-7990 GCA_020630045.1 Saprospiraceae bacterium
GTCCATAGCGCTAATATGGTATTAAAAGATTCGCTGGTATCCGTCGTCGGAGAAATACAAAATACGGATAACTTACCAGCACACATTACGATTACCGTAGAATTGTTTGACAAGGAAGGGCATTTGATCACATCCTATAATGATATGTTCGGTGTCAATCACAAAATACTACCCAAGGAGAAAACACCCTTCAGGATTGACTTCGAAGAAATGGCATGGAGAAGGGAAGGGGAGGACAAACCCGCTACCTTGAATCCGGATGAATTCCGTCCTTTTTATTTCAATAACAACCTTCCTTTTTCGTGTCGGATTTACGCGAAAGCGGTCGCCGAAAATATACCCGTTTTTCAAAATGGTAATATTCGAGAATTAGAAATGAATCCGTTTGAAACGGGTGTACACTTAGAGGGTAAAATATTAAATACCGGAATTGACGAAATTACTATTCCACAATTAATTATAGGGCATTATTCAGAAGATTGTGATGTGATTTGGGTAGATAAGTTTTTCATATCAAACGCCATTCGTCCGCAAAGAGAGGTTGATTTTAAAATTCAATTATCTACGGATGAAAATATGAAAATATTATATCAAGTTCCGAAAGAAAACCTATATGTCAACGGCTTACAGCAAGATATATTTTTGAAAAATAGAACTGTCGATCGTTGTTCTGATTATTATTATGAAATCAATGATGATTTAAAATTGAAACCCACATTAAATACCTATGTTGGGGCTCCTACCTTATATTGATGAAAAAAACTAATCAAATATTAATTAGAAAAATTGTCGGGATATTCTCGGTGTTGTTCACTATTTTTTTATTCGGATGCGGTGGTTCGCAGCAAACGGAAATTCGACCGTTTTCGCTAGAAAATCCCCCCATTGAAAATTGGGAAACATTACCTCGGATAATGGCCGGCGAAACGATTGAGTTGCCATTGGAAGATTGGTCTTATCGGGATAAAATTATTATAACCCATTATTTGGGATCTTTAATCTTACCTTCAAAATATATCAATAACGAAAGGGCGATAATCAATCATACGATTACTAAGAAAAGTGGATTCATTCAAGTGCTTTGGTGGTCATCGGGGAAAATAAAAAAGATGGCGCAAATAGAAATTATTCCCGGAAAGGGAGTGGGAGAAATGTCTGCTTTCATCGGACCAAAATCCATATTGACAACTTCAAATGAA
>JAHDCE010000719.1 GCA_020630045.1 Saprospiraceae bacterium
TGACAGAGGACGAGAAGAAAAACCGCGGAACAATTTCCGGCAAGGAAAAAAAACAGACTATCCAAAGAACAAACTGCACACAACGAAGTGCTCGCCGACCAATATAATCCCAAAGGATATTTCCCTAAAGCGGTCATCATTGATGCAAATGGAAACCCATTGGATGACTTCGATTACGACAAAACAAAATCGGCGAAAGATTACATCGCTTATCTCAAAACAAAGGAATAATAATTTCAATATGAGACATCAATTCATAGTGATGGTATCCTTATTTTTTTTCTGTGGCTGCTCCCAAGGATCGGCCATGGAAAAACATCGGAAAACCACCCAACTAATGGGCTGTAGATTTGAAATCACCGCCTTGCATGAAAATGCTCAAACCGCCTGGGATGGCATCAATGCCGGCATTGCCGAAATAGAACGGATTGAACGCTTGATTTCTTCTTGGGACAAGAATAGTCAAACCAGTGAAATCAATCGAAATGCCGGCATTCGCCCCGTGAAAGTAGATGCGGAATTACTGGAACTCATAGAAAGGAGTGTCCGGGTCTCTAAATTGACGGATGGCGCTTTCGATATCACTTTCGCTTCAGCGGAACGAATTTGGAAATTCGACGGAACCGAAGCGCAAACACCTGACAAAGAGACGATACAGGCTTCGGTTGAGAAAATCAATTACGAAAATATCATCATTGACAAAAAGGTCGGAACAGTCTTCTTATCCGAAACCGGTATGCGTATCGGATTCGGAGGAATCGGCAAAGGTTACGCCGCCCAAAAAGCCAAGGAAGTGATGAAAAACATAGGCATTGAAAATGGTGTCGTCAACGCTTCGGGCGACCTCATCGCATGGGGACTTGACCAAGAAGGACAAAAGTGGCCGATTTCTATAGCAGACCCTAAAAACATCGATTCCGCCATAGCGGAATTCGACATCGGTGAAAACGCCGTGGTCACTTCAGGCGACTATGAAAAATACCTGTTGATTGATGGTATTCGGCACGCACATATCATTCATCCGAAAACGGGTTATCCGACGACCGGGATCAAGAGCGCCACTGTCATTTGTCCCAATCCGGAATTGGGAGATGCTCTAGCCACCGCCATTTTTGTATTGGGTTTAGAGAAGGGGATCGGATTGATCAATCAGCTCAAAGGAATTGAATGCATTGTCATTACCGACAAGGACGAAATAATTACTTCTAATGAAGTAAGTACCCGGCCATAAATAATTAGGGAATATGCTTTTCGGGTATTTTTGCTTTATCCTTCGTACAGTCCTCAACTTG
>JAHDCE010000168.1 GCA_020630045.1 Saprospiraceae bacterium
AGAACTTTCACAGTGTATAACTGGTCAAGCATTTTGTTTGACCGGATTTTTTTTGGGACTATCATTCAAAAACCAACGGATTAAGACCGGAATAGTAAATAAATCGCTGAATAAAGCGCTTGCCAATGTGACGCTGATAATCAATCCGACTCGGACACTAGGAGGATTAATGGAAAACAACATGATCAAAAAGCCGAAAAACAGAATGATAGAAGTCAAGCAAATGGCTTTTCCCGTTTCAAGGAAAGTGATACGCATAGCTGATTCAAGATCCATTCCTTTGTCTCTTGACAATTTGTATTTACTGAGGAAGTGAATAGTGTCATCCACTGCGATTCCGAATACGATGGCGAAAATAATCGTCACCCCACTTTCTAGCTCTATACCGGTGAAACCCAACAGGGCTCCGGCGATAAGCAACGGCAAAATATTAGGGATGATTGAAATGAGTACCATCCGCCAATTCCGAAATAAAAATCCCATCAATAAACTAACGGCTGCAATGGCCAAGCCTAACCCCTGTAAAATGGAGTCCCTGACATATTCTTCATTTTTATCGAATAATATTCCTGTTCCTGTCCGTTTAAATGTAGCTATTTCAGGATTGGTGTTTTGGGCGATCCAGTCGTCTATCCGTTTTCCGATTAACTGGATGGTGTCAGAACCCACATCAAGGATCCTTGCCGAAATCCTTCCCTTGTCTCCGTTTTTACTCACCATGACATCCAAGCTTGACTTGGGCATCTTCGACAAGTACTTTTTGTATTGGCGATATTTGGATTCTGACTTTGGAAATTGATATGCAGCCAGACGGTTGCCATTGAATGCCCGGTTCATGCTCTTGTATAAAGTCGTTACGGATTGAGAAGAGCCAATGGCATCGTAACTGTTCAAATGTTGTTCGACTTTGTCAATTTCTTGCAATACTTTATAGTCGTGAATGGAAAAGGTATCTCCGCTGGTAACTGCGATTTCAAAAGGACGGAATCCCGCATAATTCTTTTCAAAGAACAAATAATCCGAAGTCAGTTTTTTGCCTCTCGGCAATGTTTCCGCAATACTATAATTCGTAGAAACCATACTGATGCCAATGCCACACATGGCTAATGTGACCACCAAACCAATACCTACCGTCATGCTATTATCCCGAGTGTATCGATAAAACCAATCCATCGGTTTTTCCCAAAAACTTTTTCCTGATGAAAGTCGGATAATTTGATCTTCCCTGAACAATGAGAGTAGGGCAGTGGTAAAGCAAATAACAGTGATATAAGCGATGACCACACCAATGGCCGAATTGACACCAAACTCGCGTATCGGTCCTATTTTACTAGTCAGTAATGTCAAAAATCCTGCGGCCGTAGTCAAAGATGTCAGCAAAGTTGCCATCCCGATTTCTCGAATGCTCGTTCCGATCGCAGCCTTTTTGGTCGCTCCTTTTTTGAGCTCGTCAATGTATTTTGACATGACATGTACAACATCCGATGTACCTACGATAATCAATAACACCGGATACAAAGCGGCCATGATATTCAAGGGACGTCCGGCAGCTCCTAGCATACCGGTAAAATAAATCATACCCAGTCCGATGGAAATCATCGCCACCATTACACCCCAAAACCTTCGGAAAATGAAGAACATGACCAAAGTGACAAGCAACGCCGAAACAACGGCGGACATAATGATTTCACGCATCTGTAAATCGACGAACTCCACCTGGAAATTGGGGCGTCCTAGATAGTGGTAGTCGTCAAATCCATATGTGTTGACCAAGGAATCCATTCCCGACATTATCAGTCTTGAATCGTCTATCTGTACATTGTCATCCAATTTTAAAAACACCAAAATGGAAGTCGCGTCATTTGCAATAAGCGTACCCGCGAAGCGCTCATCTTCTAGGATTCGGCTTTTATTCTTTTCGTATTTGCCGGGCTGGGAAAGGTGGATGACAGGTGTAGTAGCAAATCCGAAAGGAGTTTTCAACGGATAACTCATCTTTGTTAAAGACATGGTTTCTTTGACAAAGGGTAGGCGCTTGGACTTCTTAGAAAAATCATGAAATTTTTCCAAGAAAATAGAATCGAAAACGCCCGCTTTTCGATCTACCGCCACCATTAAGAAATTGTCGTCCGTTTCGAACTCTTCTATGAATTCATAATAGGCGACAAGATCCGGATCGCCGTCCGGAAAAAATTGCTCGAAATTAAATTCCGCCCGAATTTGGAAGGTATAAAATATACTTGCCGCGGCAAGCAAACTGAATACGATAAATGAAAGGGTTCTGGTTTTTGAATTCATAAAACGAATGTAGCGGATTCCCGGTTTTTATCAGATTTTTTGAGGTGGATTCGATGGGTTTTACCTCGTAGGAATAACAGGATTTCCAAGTCTTTGTTCTAGGAAGGTTTTATTTGAAAATAACTTCATTCAAAAGGTGTCTTTTCTCCTTAAAATCGTCCTAATACCAAGCTGGCCGAAAGAGATGGTATTTTTTAAAGAAATATTCTTTTTGTCATTACTTTTGCCGCCCATTACGAAAAATCTATTTTCCAACTTTTAAACATTTTTTACACTCATGGAAGAGTTATTTCAAAATCCCATTTTTGCTCAGGCATATCCAATAATCAAGAACATCGTTTTTGCGGTCATCGCCCTCGTCGTCGGTTTTATGATCATTGGCTGGGTGACCAATATGGTCAAAACCCTTTTAAACAAAAACAAGGTCGACAAAGACTTGGTGCCTTTCTTGTCATCTATCGTTAATGTAGGGTTGAAAATAGCATTGGTTATTGCCATTGCCGGAATTTTCGGTTTACCGGTAACTTCCTTCGTCGCTATTTTGGGTGCTATGGCATTTGCAGTCGGTATGGCACTTCAAGGTAGCTTAGGACACTTCGCTAGTGGTGTCATGATTCTATTGTTCAAGCCTTACCGTACAGGTGACTTGGTAGACCTTCAAGGTAATGTAGGTGTTGTTGATGAAATTCAAATTTTCAACACTGTATTGATTACTCCTGACAACAAAAAAATCATCGTACCTAACGGAGTCGTTACTTCAGGTGTGATTACCAATATCTCCGGTCAAGGAGAAATCAAAGTGGTCATGTCTTTCGGAATCGGTTACGATGACGATATCGACAAGTCAAGAAGCGTTATTCAAAGAGTAGCTGACGCATGTCCTCATGTCGATCATTCCAAGCCGGTAGATATTTTTATCGAAACATTGGCTGATAGCTCGGTGAATTTCTGCGTACGTCCTTGGTGTGCCAGTGAAAACTACTGGGATGTTTACTTCTATATGCACGAAAACATCAAAAAAGAGTTTGACAAAGAAGGAATTGGTATCCCTTATCCACAAATGGATGTTCACGTACACAACAATAACTAAACGTAAGCTGTTGTTATAGTGTAAATGCTACAATAAATACTCTTATTAAAAAAAGTTTGTTTATATTGGCATTTCAATACGACACTTATTTTACCCAAATCCAATAACAACTAAGAACCCTTATAGTTTTTTGTTTCTCGTGACTTGATTTGGCACCTGCCCTCCCGGGTAGGTGTCATTCTTTTTTTAGGTGATTTTACTTCCTAGAACCTATAAAGGGTTTAAGTATCTGAATTTAGAATTTTATAGGCTGTTTTTTCGTTAAACGAGGCTCATTTTGATTGTATACTTGAAGCTATGGACAAAAAATAGCCAAAGTATAGTGGGAAAACAACTAACATATAAACATCTTTAAATTCAAACAGCTTTTAAAGTGCATAGGAAATCTATACAAGATGCCTCTTTTGAGCCTCTTGCAAAAGTTTTAATAATCAATCGTTTTGATTAAAACTCCCCTACAAATTCTGCTGCATGCCCGACCCCCTGAATTTGACCTTCAAATTGTATCTGGGGTCAATGGATTGGATCATGGGCAATAACATGGTTTGCATGATTTTTTCCGCATGTTTTTTAGAACGGTTCATGACTTGAGTGTCATTCAAATCCCTTCTGAATTCTTCTCGTAAAAGATTGAAAACGGTGTTCAAATCTTCATTCTTGACCTCTCGCATCCAACCTACATCCAGTTTGTCTATTTTAGGATAGACCTCATGCGAAAGTACTCGCGGTTCAGGCAAGATGACCACGACTTCCTTTCTTGAAGAATTGGTTTGAATTTCAAACAATTCATCTAATTTGAATCCGATTTTTGCAATACTGATTGCAGTGATTTCAATCTCGGTAGAAGATACGCTATACCCAAGGACTTTGGTTTTTAGCTCTTTGCTGGCTCCTTTTTTATCCCGTACTTCTATCGTAGCGAGTTCCGCGATACTTCGTTCAACCCGCTCTTCCAGCATGCCTTTGGATTGATTAAAGTCATCGATTACCGCCTTTTCCTGCATCCGTTTGACCATCGGCTTGAGTCCTTCTTCCATAGCTATGGAACAAGGAGAGTACACTTTTCTTCCTTTGACGCTCAAGGCTCCGTTTCCCGATTTCAACAAGGTTGTCATGACATGATTGACCAAGAAACAGGTATACTTGGAAGCGACTTCATTCAGAGCGTCCACCATGTTGGACGCATCATTGGCATACCATTGTTGATAAATAGCGCTTGTCGTATCCTGCAATTGGAGGAAATCATGATAATATAAATCCTTGAGGTAATTGTGGTGTTTTCGATACTCTCCTTCTACTTGTGTCCTCAAGGTATCAGGCAACCCCATCCTTCGACTTACATGGTCTAACAAATCCATGTTGAGGTTGTAAACCATCTTATTGAAATCACGTCGATACATAGATGGATTGGATAAGATTTGCATGACCTCTTCTTCATTCAGCGTAGATCGAAAATCCGCCGGCACATAATTGATTTGCATGCCTTTGGGCACACTGATATATCCATCGTCACTATTGTCATTACTTCCAAAAAACTTTTTCCAAATCACAAATATGGCGATACCCGCCAATCCGACGATTAATACTGTTTTTAGAATCGTTTTTATATTATCCATCCGATCTTTTTTGTTTTGTCAAGCACAAAATAAGAACTTATGACGACCCGGATGTAAAAAGCCCCCTTCCTTCAAAAGAAGGAAGAGGGTATGATACGGTAAGGAGATAGGATGAAATATTTATTTGAACGTTTACTGTTTGGGCAAAGGCAGTATTCATCCGGTCGGTTATTTGTGTTCCGATTGCCGGTAAGAAGCTGTCTCAATAAAAACAACTCCTACTTTCATGTATTCACAATATTGAATCGCTGTATGAAAATGAATGGTAATGGTTCGAATTCTATCAATGTGTTAGTAATAGTTCAAAATGGTGTCAAGAATGGAAAGTAATTGTGCTTAAATTATTTTACAACCCATCTCTCATGCCGTATTTTTTCATTGTCTCTGATGACCATAAAGTAAATTCCGGGTACCCAACTACTGACATCAAAAGACTCGTTTCCTTGGATGTTCATCATGGATAAAACCGATTTTCCGGAAGCATCCAAAATTTCCACATCTACGAGAACATCGGGATTTTCAATCCTGATATTCATCCGATCCGAAGTAGGATTAGGAAATAGGTGGATATTTTCAATCCCGCTTTTACGTTGTATCGTAAGGGTTTCCGAATATTCAAATGTTCCGTCAAGATCTACTTGTTTCAATCGATAATAAACAGTCCCCCTTGCATCATTGTCATTGAACTGATAGGTAAGCTCGTCAGCTGAGCTACCCGCTGCTTTTATCATCCCGATATATTCGAATGACCTTCCATCAGTAGATGATTCGATTTCGAAGTGCGAACTGTTGATTTCGGAAGATGTAGTCCAGGTCAATACATTTCCCCTTGGATGTGCCTTTCCTTTGAATGATGATAATTCTACTGGAAAAGGAGTTCCCGGAGCCGGTGTAGCGGTTTGTACGCATGTAGTCGTAATAAATGCAGAAGGAGTGTACTCATGACCTCCGATAATCAGTATCGTCGGTAAATAATAAAAACTGACGGTAATGGAAAAGGTCTCATACCCTCCGGTAATCGGAGTATTGTCTACAAGTATCGGTGCTGAAGTATTGTCCCAATCTCCATATTCAACCGCATATGTCGCTGTCGGGTAAAAGACCGTGACTTGTGGCGGCGGTGTCGCCAAGGCGGCACTAGCTGTATTGTTCAAAGAGACAGATGGAGTATAACTCGCAAATGCTTGGTCTGATACGATTTGGAATCCATGTGTATGTCCCTCTCCTGGAACATAACCCGATGGGCCGGCGTCTCCCTCTCCGGCAATCGTGATGTCTAGTGTGAAATTCCAAGTTGTTCCATCCCACATTTGTGAGCCGATGGAAAAAGTGGAAGTGTGGCAAGCATACATCCCTGAGAAATTCGCAAGGATGATAGTGATGATTAGTAGTAAAGTTCTCCTCATTCGTTCGTTTTAGATTAAAAAAATAGGTTAGAAGCCAGAATAAATGATTGTTTGTCCAATTGGAATGAAGGAGAAAAAACTTGAAAAATGTGTTTTTGTGACGGGGTTAAAACCGATTCGTGGACAACTTCGCTGCGGCCGCTTATATGCTTTAACATTTCTTTAACTGATTTGGGGTTAGTGTAATTTCAAACAGATTCTAATTTCAATACTTATTGCACAGTGTATCAAATAAGTTCATTATTCATTTTGCAAGGTATTTGAGTACGTCTAGTAAAAAGAAAATAATTGAGTCAGACAAAAGCCTTTTTCCGCATAATTTACTACTTGCCATTATTGACAATTTGCTTGGTGTATTCTTGTCAAGAAGAAAAAATATTGGTTACTTGGACAGAGATTCCCCTAGGGGAAATAGGGGCGTTGAATGATATTCATTTCACAAGTCAAGACACCGGATATGTAGTGGGTGGCATCGGTTGGGAATCAGGTAAAATATTATCCACTTATGATGGTGGGGATACTTGGACGGAACAAGCGACGGCCAATGCGACTTTGACCGGAATAGCTTTTGACTCGAATGGCACAGGCTACGTGTCCGGCTTCAATGGCTATTTCTTTCGAAAGAAAATAGGAGAGTCCTGGGATGGAGCGCAACTCCCGACATTTCACCATTACAATACATTGTCAACATACGATGGTGACAAAGTTCTACTTGGATTTTGTGAAGGGTTTAACTCCTGTCAAATTACTACATTCAATCCCTCTACCTACTTGGTCGAACAAGTGGACTCTTTCGGTTTTGATTACTCCAAAATAGCTTTCGTCAATGAGCGAATCGTATTGGCAGCCGGATATGGACAAGTGATTCGTTCAGTAAACCAAGGAGTGTCTTGGACGCCACTTCCCCTTACGGGGGAATATTTTACCGATGTGCAATTCCTAGGTGATATCGGATATATGTGCGGCTTCAATGGAAGTATTCTTAAATCCCAAAACCAAGGGGAAAGTTGGACTTGGCAGAGAGAAGGCGATCGAATATTGGTCAAGGACAAACGTTTTCGATCCTTACATTTTTTACATGAAAATTATGGGTTTATAGTGGGGGATGATGGGTTATGTTGGCGTACTGACGATGGAGGCCGCTCTTGGAAAGAATTGGTGGGTTTACCGGATTGGGATTTTACCGGAGTGTATGTAAAAACAAACGAAGTGTTCTTGATTTCAAAATCAGGCAGGATGCTTAAATTTTAGACAGATTGGCAAATTTAATGACCCGTTACTCAACGAATATGATTTTTTTTCGTTCTGAATAGATGTTATCACGAAACTTTTTGTATGGAAGACGAATCGTTATTTTGGGAATCAACGAGGCATTCGCCGCAAAGCATAGCCTTAGCTACGTTTAAGGTGAATAACGAAGTGGATTTCCAAAATAACGGTTTGGCTATACTCAATTTTTCGTGATAACATCTAATGATATACTCAAAATTAAATGGTTTGCAATTTTTTGACTCGCCCTTTTTCTCTTTCACTTCTTTGAAAATGCTCAGCATAGCTA
>JAHDCE010000169.1 GCA_020630045.1 Saprospiraceae bacterium
ATTCCAACCTTTGGCGACGAATAATTTTGCAGCGGCCTTACCTAATCCAGAAGATGATCCGGTGATGAATATTGTATTTGACATGTTGAGATTTTATTTTATGAAGAATTCTAATTTGAAAGCAGGAGTTATTCCATGAATGACGAATTGAGGTAGTTTAAAAATGATACCGCTTTAACGCTTCCATACTAATTCGGGTAAATCATCTTTGCTAGTTATAATATCGGCGAGGTAAAGATGGTTTATAACTCCTCTCAACATTTTATCACTGACCCAACCATGAATGGCCCATTCTGTAGAATGATACCAACGTTCTACATCTTTTAATTTTTGTCCGTATCGCTCCGCTACCATTGGGATATAATCGTCACTTTGCATGAAGCGATCACAATAGTCATGTATGGTTCGTAGCATACGAATGACTGTCTCCGGTTCTTCTTCTAAAATCCGATTGGTAGCGGCGACCATAAAGCATGGCCAAGGCGTAACGAACTCCCCCACTCTTCTTAATTGTCCATTATCGACAAATGGCTTGGTGGTGAATTTTTCCCAATAAAAAACATCCACTGATAAATCTCCTAGGGCCGACAATGCACCATCCAAGTTTTTAATGATGGAAAATTGTTCTTTTTCTATCTTTCGCTCCTTGGAGTTAGCATCTACAATTGCCATCAAGTGAGAGCCGGAACCAAATCGACTGATACCGTATTGTTTGGAATAAATTTCTTCGTGAAATCGCAATTTATTCTCCGCTCCGGTATGTATTCCCCATATCAATGGTGTAGTGACATATCCGGATACGATTTTGGACGCATTGCCGGCGATGATGTCTTTAATTATTCCTTCCGTTAATAATATACAAGCGTCTACTTCTTCTTCTCTTAGGGCCTTGGTCATTTGACCTGTTCCACCATTACATTCGACCCATTCCACTTCTACTCCCCTACTTGCAAAGCCGCCTTCTTCAATCGCCAGATGAATGGGAAGATTGAAATGTTCGGGAACACCTCCCAGTTTTATTTTTTTCATATTTGAATAAGGAAATATTTTTTCTAAAATGTATTAAAGCAATATGAAAGTCTTCATATTGCTTTAATTTACTAGGTTTAAATTCCCCTTACGGGGAAAATTATTTTACTGTACGAATTGTAATCCGATTCCCGGATCGGGAACATAGATGGAATCGATTTCTTCACAGCCATTATCCGCTGTTACGGTCACGTAGTGCCACCCCGTATCAACCGGAGAATAAATGGAATCCATAGAGCCGTCATCCCATTCGAACGTGTAAGGCCAATCACCACCGCTAACATCAGCCGTAACGGCTCCATCGTCACCATAACAATCAATTGGATCGACGATGACCATGTCATCAATTTCAGGATTGGTCTGTGTAGTAATCATAATATTACCTTGAACATTACCCCCTACTTCATTTCCTAGGATGTTGTTGACACCACCATCAATTTGGATGACATAGGTACTATTTGCCGTCAGGTTATCATAGGTATATGAAACCGTGTTAGGATAAGCATAATTACAACCATTGAATTGCTCGCAGTCCACCATAGTCACCGGTTGCCAGTCACAGGGATCTGCCTCATTATCCAAGTATAACGTATAATTGAAGCCGTCCGAAGCGACATTACCTACGATCAAATTATCACAAGGCTGGACAGTGGGATCATCTTCATAAATCACATCGAAAATAGTAACGGTAATCGAACCACCATTACAATCGGATTCGAAGGTGAAATATACGGAATGTTCAGGTTCATCATCTTGGTCACCACATTCTCCATAGCCCGCAGTTGGTTGAGATTCGCCCAAGGCGGATTCCGTTTCCCAACAATAAACAACTCCGTTTTCCATGACCTGGGCATCCAAGCAATTATCGGCACCACATTTTTCGGAAACACAGATTTCGAAATCTTCCCCGAAGTAATCACCATTTCCGCCAAAGATTTGGACAAAGATTTGCGTACCCGGTTCTGCAGCGACTTCAAACCCTAAATAAGAATCGCTATCGTTGCTGTGTTGGCAAGAAATCGGTACGAGACCATTACAATCTCCTTGATAAACGACCATCGTCAATTCGGTATCCGGGCTGAGAAGGCCTTGGTCATCCCATCCTTCTAGGAAAGAAAGACCGGTAGGAGGCATGGTATAAGAGTACCAAGTATCACCACAGTTGGTGGTCGGCGCCCCACAACCTTGGACAAAAGCATCGTTAATAGATACTGTAGGCTGTCCATAATTCTCCAACTGCCAAATCCCATCTCCGAAGTTACAGGATTCGTCTTGAACAGTAAGGACGGTAGCATCCGGACATTCGTTGTTAGATGGTTCGGGGTCGCCGCCTGTTCCCGTACCATAATCCGGGAACGGATCGGAAACGGTGATGTCGAATTCACCTTCATCTGTATCAAGGATATCATCGTCCAAACCGTCTACTTGTATAAAGTAGGTTTGTCCCGGAATCACACAAGTATTATTGATTTCCACCTCGATACTTCCCAGTGTTACCGGGTTGGTATCGGAATCGATTTCGGTCATCGTGCCATTACAAGTACCATCGGAAGAAGAATACAAGTGTACCTCAGGTGTTAATCCTCCTAAATCGGAATCTACTAGGATATCTACCATTCCCGAAGCCGGAGCGATGAATTCATACCATACTGTATGTTGAGCGTATGTGCCGACCCCTGGTTCCCCCGGTTCGATATTCGCACAGACATTGGTTTCATTGGTCAATGTTTGGCTGGTTATCGGGCCGAAATCATAAGCATTACAAATATCATTATTATATGGGTAGGTTGTCGATCCTCCATCATCGGCAATAGTAATCGTGAAGTCACCATCTATCTCTGCGGAAGAACCATCCACCTGTAAATAATAGGTTAAAGAATTGTCCAAACAAGTAAGAACCAAGTCTTCATCATAGAAAAGGAGTCCTCCACCGTCCCATCCACTTTCCACTTCAATCATTTGGTCGGCATCACAAGAACCGTCTCCGGAGAAATATACCGCTAACTGAAGGTCGATATCGTTCGCTCCTCCAACAGCACTAATGGTCACATTACCCGATGTCGGTGGTGTAAATGTAAACCAAACGGTCTGATCAGTACCAAAGGCATCCGGATTCGGTTCGTCGGGACTTTCTTGTATTGTTGCACAGAGATTGGAGTAGGTAACCCCATCATTGATTGTTCCACCGTTAGGCACGGTACCGAAGTTAATGGCGTCACAAATATCGTCGTTGGAAGGGAACAAGCCGGTACCGTCATCTATGATTTCAATTTCGAAATATCCCTCGACTCCCCCTACTAAATCGTCAGCTCCATCTACTTGAAGATAGTAAGTATTACCGGGTATCAAACAAGTCACTTCGAGGGATAAATCATAAGATAATAATTCATCTCCACTAGCTACCTCTTCTAAGGAAGCGAAATTACAAGTTCCGTCAATGGACTCATATACGGCTGCTTGAAGATTGATATCGTCAGCATTGGCACCACCGGGGTCACTCAATAGATTAATCGTAATATTTGAAGTCGTTAAAGGTCCACCCGCATGGGCAGGAGCATCGAATGTAAACCAAACTGTTTGGTCTAACCCAAATGGAGCCGGTTCGTTATCTTCATCATCAGCACAAAAATTCCAGTAGTCAGTACCAGCCGGAATAGATCCACCGACAGGAACACCTCCTAGGTCAATGATATTTGCGGCATCACAAATGTCATTGTTTGGAGCGGCGGGATCAGTCGGGACAGATGTAGCTGTCAAATCAAAGAACCCTTGTCCTGTTCCCATATCACCAGGGAATAAGGTTGCACCATCTACCATAAGGAAATAGGTATGGTTGGGTTCAAGACATTCGACCAACATCGCTTCATCAAAACCAAGGTGGAGAATATTTCCGTCAAGGAGATCAAAATCGCTTTGAAGGAGTGTCATATTACCATTACAAGTATTATCATCTGACTCAAATAGTGCCAATTGTAAGTTGACGATATCGGCATTCAAGTTGAGTGGAATCAAGCTGAACCAGTCGGATTCCGCATAAAAATCTACCGCGTATGTACCCGGAGTGGACGGTGTGGTAAATGAATACCAAATCGTGAAATCCGTTCCGAAGCCGGCGTTCGGATCATTGATACTGGTTGCACAAAGGTTGTTTTCATCGGGTAGAGTATTGGATACTCCGGTAGCTCCACCGGCTCCCCATAAGTTGCCTAAATCCACAGCATCACAAACCAAATCATTGAGCGAAAGCGTAGGAGGAGGAGTGATTTCGGTAATGGTGATATCAAAGAATCCAAAGTCCCAAGAATCGGCCAAATCAAGTAAACCGTCCTCTTCTCCATCTACCATTAAGAAATAGGTATCACCCGGAGTCAAACAATGGACTTGATCCATATCCGCATCCAAGTTTAAGTTATCATCGGTCGATTGAATCTCAGATAATTGCCCGGTACAAGTTCCATCACTTGAGTTAAAGACAGCGATTTGAAGATTCAAATCATTATCTGAAGCATTATCAACATCAATAGCGACGCTACCGGTCGAAGGTGCTTCAAAAGTAAACCAAACCGTATGTTCGGGATCGAATGCCGTAGTGGAATCTTGTGTGGTAGCCGTAGCACAGAAGTTGTTATATATCCCTTCGTCCACAATAGGGGTGACATCAGGATTTCCGAGAGGTATCGCGTCACAAATATCATCATTGATACCTGGTGGATCCCTATCGACACCGGAAATTTCAAGGTTGAAAACACCTTCTGCAAAATCTTGACTCAGGCCACTATCTCCATCACCATCTACCATTAAGTAATATGTTTGACCGGGTGTCAAACATTCCACCATCATGTATTCGTTGTTTTGTGAATCGAAGAGCCCCCCTAATAAGTTATCATCACCCGGGAATTCCGATTCTGCTTGGACAACCGATAAAAAGTTATCACTATTAGATGGGATAAAAGAACAATCATAAGTACCCGTCAATTCGAATACTGCCAATTCCAAACGGATGGCATCTTCTGTAGAAATGATATCCGGAATATTGGTTGCCCAAATCTCTACAGCACCGGATGAAGGTGCGACGAATTCGTACCAGACAGATTGTTCATTGGAAAAACCGAAACCGTCCGGTTCCGTAATATCTTGCGCACACCAGTTGCTTTGATTGGCTTCTAGGTGTACATCGCCCAAAACTGCCGGAACGGGTAAGAAGGTCGCATTACAAACATCATCATTAGGTGCGGGGAAATCCTCCATATCCGTAATGGTAATATCAAAATAACCTTGCTCTCCTTCTAGGAGTGTCAGATTGTAACCACCATCGACCATGACATAATAGGTATGTCCCGGAATCAAACATCTGGTTTCTAATTGTTCATCATAAATATCCAACAACGGCTCCAATGCACTATAGTTTTCTTCTTCAAACAAGAGCGTATAAGCAGCACAAGGATCACCGGTTAAATCGAACAATGCGATTTCAACATCAATATTGTCATAGTTCGTGAATAACCCTCCTAGGTCATTATCCGCATTGACATAAATATCAACGGAGCCACTTGGCGGAGCTTCGAAGCTGAACCAGACCGTATTGTCAGGTCCCCAAGAACCGATGGTCAAGGGGTCTCCTGCATTGGTTGCACAAACGTTGGATTGTTGGACGAATTGGGTAGTCACCGAACCACCCATCCCAGGAACTTGCCCTAGAGATTCTGCCAAACAAGGCGTATCACCGGATTGTACGACGCCTTCATCCGTAACCCTTATATCGAACCAACCTTCCAGTTCGGCATTGGTCGGATCGACTACATTTTCTAAACCATCTACTAGGATATAATAAGTTGTATTGGGTTCTAAACAGGTGACGACCAAGTCTTCATCAGGAAAACCGGGGACATAATTGTGTTCGGAAGCAATTTCCGTGAATGTCGGAGAGCCGCATGGGTTCGTCACCTCGTACAATGCCAGCTGAATATTCACATCATCCCCATTGGCACCTCCGGGGTCACTGACCGCTTCGATGGTGTATCTCGCAGAAGCCGTCGAACTAGTCGTAAATGAAAACCAAACACCTTGTTCATTAGTCCAGTTATCGGGATTAGGGTCATTTGTAGCAGTTGCACAAAGGTTGTTGTACTGGCTATTGTTCACCGAACCGACAGCGGTACCGAATGGATTGATAGTACCTAAGTCAACAGCACCACAAACTTCATCATTGTCATAAGGATAATTGAACGAACCCGAAATCTCCCATCTTGCGGAGAAGGAGTAAGTACCGGGACCGCTAAAACATCCGCCCGGTGTCAGAGTAGGTAGTCCCCCGATGTTGTAATTACCAGAACCGGAGGTAGGAATAGGTGAGTTAACTGTTATATCTATATCTTCATCGCCGTCGGGAACCGCAGCGGTGTTAATATAATCAAGCCCCAAACAACCGCAAGCATCACACTCGGCAACATTCCAATTAAAGTCCAGGCTATTCGGCCAACAATTGGGCTGAGTAATCACTTCACTGTAGAGAACAATATTGATGTTTTTACACCAGTCGGCGGCATCATTGTCCCAACCAACACATTCATCGTCGATATCACCTCCTAGGCCGTCTCCCCAATCAAAGTAGAAGTCGTTGGAAGAGGCTCCAACACCTAATACACCGGGATCACAATCATTATCCCCATCCACACAGACCTGGGTAACAACGAGCCTTAGAGTCCTTTGTGCGGAAAGGTCACTGAATAAAAATAAAAAACAGAATGACAATAGTGTTGTCAGTAATTGCGTATTGTATCTTTGCATCGTCTTAGGTTCGGTTCGGCAGATACGTTTTCGGGGGTTAATGTAAGTAACAGTCAATTAAAAATTGATAAACTTGTTAACACGTAAATATACTCATATCCGCTTCTTTGGCGGCATAAATGCGGATTAAGTTATTTAAAAATGTCCGCTAATTGAAAAATAAAGCCCAATGTTCGCACTTACCAAAATATTGACTCTTCTATTACAACCAATCTTGTGGGTTATTTTTTTGCTGCTTGCCGGCTGGTTTTTTCGTAAAAAAAAGTGGGGCAAACGGTGTTTTCTATCAGGATTCATCGTTTTAATTGTTTTTTCCAACCCTTTGTTGTTTCACTTTGTAGCCAGTGTTCATGAAGGGGAAATCACTTCCATTGATGACATTCGAGGTAACTATGATTACGTCATTTTACTGGGTGGATTTTCGAATATGGGAACGGAAGAAGATGACCCTTATACCTTAAATGAACAGGGTTCGAGATTGACTTCGGCTTTAGGCATTTATAAGTCGGGAAAAGCTCGCAAACTCATAATTAGTGGAGGAAGTGGAAACCCTTGGATTAAAGAGCAGAAAGAGGCGATTGTATTAAAAAAATACTTAGTAGAGAGACTTGGGTTTCCTGAAGATGAAATCCTAATTGAACCCAACTCAAAAAACACGAAGGAGAATGCAATATTCACGAAACAATTATTAGCGGATTTAGGGGAAAACAATCCGTCTTGCATCTTGGTGACCTCAGCTAGTCATATGCCACGTGCAAAGGGTTTGTTTATCAAGGCCGGATTGGAGGTAACTCCGTATCCTACCAGTTTTTTGACGAAAAAAAACAGGGGTGGATTGAAAGGGCATGTTATTCCATCTGCAAAAATCATGGAACATTGGTATGTCCTATTCAAAGAATGGGTGGGTTATGGAGTGTATCGGCTCAAGGGGGATATTTGAAGACCGGCTCCGTTACATTTCAAACTCAGTCTTTAATTCTTCATCCATTCCTCCAAAAACCATCATGGCGAATTCCTGTCCCGTTATGCCTCTAGTCGGGTCATCATCCCTTCCTTTCCAAGTATTTATAAAGCCTGTTCTCAAGTCAGTGATAGTTCCTGCGAGGTCATAAA
>JAHDCE010000170.1 GCA_020630045.1 Saprospiraceae bacterium
GATAAATTGGCATTTGAAAAAGTAAAAATAGAAGATTGCATTTTCATTACAGAGCAATACGTCCGACACTTATCACAATATCATGTAGGTTGGGACAATATAGTTTTCGCTTATCAAAAAGCCAGCGAACTAATTCAAAAATTAGATGTGAAATTTTATGTCATTGGAAAAGTTTTCGATTTTCAGAAACATTTTCCGAAAGGAAATAATCTGACTTGCAGAATGGAGTTTTTTACTAGGAAAAATACAACGCACGGTATCCGCACTGATTTCAATATAAAAGGAACACATCAACTTCATGAAACAAATCCGATTTGGGACATTTCATTTCCCAAAGGAGAGTGGCAACCGGATGTGAAGTTAACCCAAACATCCGAGCTTCTCGACAATGGCAAAGTAGCTGATTTATTTCATGAAGTTGAGCGAATCATTATATTTCTTTCAGAACAATTATCCTCTAAATCTTAGTAAACTTCTCGGATAGGATAGACCCGCTAATAGAAATAGTTTGAATCAAATAAATACCATCGTCCAGATTTGAAATATCGATTGTATTCGCAGGGTTTAAAATGCTTAATATTTCTTTTCCCGATACATCGAAAATTACGATTCGCTCCAAGGTTTCACTAGTAGAAATGGACAACTCTTCTTCAGCCGGATTTGGTGAAATCCGGATGGAAAGCCCTTCTTCATTTGGAACTTGGTTCACCGAAGTGGTCGTAGATAAATTCTCATAAAACAAAAACTTGGAACCGTTGCCCAAACCACTTTCAGTGGTCGCAATGATATCGAAATCACCGTCGGCGTCCAAATCTTCTATTTCAATATGAAAGATAGGTTCGTGTGCTGCGAATATGTCTTTTAGGTTCAAGAAATCTTCTTGGGGCACTTCAAAATTGAAACTTGTACTTGTACCTGAATTTTCATAAAAATCCAACCACATTCCTTCAGTACTCGCACCTCTCGCAATCATATCCAAATCACCGTCATTATCCCAGTCAATCATACGTTGTTCATGCGGGTTTTCAGAGCCGAAATCCAATATGACCGGATCTTTGAAAGACAACCCCGGAGGCACGCTTATGTTTTCACAATAATAAAAATGATCGCTACCGAAATCTTCTCCCTTAAAAATAAAATCCATATCACCGTCTCCATCCATATCCGCCGGAAAAATATAATTGGTCGTATACTTAGGTATGTTGCCGATGCTTCCTATAGAAAAAAAATCGGGCGTTTCTGGCGTACCTATATTCCGGTAATACCAAGTAACTGAACCATAATATTCCGAGTAAAAATTTTGATACCCCGTTTGGATCATGTCGTAGTCTCCATCTCCATCCATATCCGCAAAACGCGGGTAATTGTAATTCATCTGACCTCCCATTTCGAATGGTCTTAAATCATCAGGTTCAGGTACCGAAAACTCAGGCGATGTCGATGTCCCGATATTCTCGTAGTAATAAAATCCCCTTTCATATAAATACCAATCCGTAGCGGCGCTTTGAACTAAATCCAAGTCCCCGTCATTGTCGAGGTCGACGAAATCCATTCCAAAATAAACGTCAGTATTCATTTCTAATCCGAATGGAGATTCAATCGGGTCGGCGAATGGCTGGGTGGTGGTTTCTCCTAGCATCCCAAAGACCGTTATCACCAGTAGGGTCAGCCTGATTTTGATATTGTTTTTATTTATCTGCATAAGTGAAAAGTGAAAAGTGAAAATAACATTAAATATTGTTATGCACAGCATATTGAAAGCTCACCCCACATTCACTGCTTTGTAATTTTTGAAGTGCGTAAGCTACCATCTTTCATTGTTGCTTTTATCATATAAATGCCACTACGCAACGTGGATACATTTACTTGGAAGCCCGGATTTGATATTTCAATAATATTTCTTCCGGCAACATCATAAAAAGAAAGCCGTTCGACTTGTTGGAATTCTGAAATGGATAATACATCAGCGACCGGGTTGGGGGATATTTCCAAAGGCAGATTCGTAGCTGTTTCGTTTGTAGAAACAAGGGAGGTTATTGCCAAGTTCTCAAAATATAAGAATACGGAACCACTTCCCAATCCACTCTCAGTGGTGGCCATGATGTCTAAATCACCATCTGAATCCATATCTTTTAATTCAACATTATACACGCCGCCCACAGCAGCGAATTGACTCTCTAATGCAAGGAAATCTTCTACACGGTCTTCGAAAACGGCTGCGGTCGCATCACCCGAATTTTCATAGTAATCCAATACAGTAATTCCGCCACCTAAATTTCGCCAAGCGATGATATCTAAATCACCATCCCAATCCCAATCAATCATTCGATGATGTTGTGGTATAGTGGATAGAGGCAACTCTGTTTCTTCATTAAAGTTGAGTGCGGTAACCGGTCCCATGTTTTCAATAGAATACAAGTAAGTTCCACCTCCAACGGGTTCACTATACATCGTTAAATCCATATCACCATCACCGTCCATATCTGCCGGGAAAACAAAATTTTCGACTCCTTTCGGAATATTGGTAAATGCATCTGCTGTAGCGTAGGTCGCCGCTAGGGGAGAGCCGTCATTTCTTTGATAATATGTTTTTGAACCGTCGTAGTGTGAATAGAAGTTTTCATACCCACTATGTACCAAATCAAAATCTCCGTCCGTGTCCATATCCACAAATCGGAAATACGTCCAATAATGGTGACTCGCCATTCCGAAAGGGTTGCCGTCTCCAATACTTACTACTGCAAAATCAGGTCGCTGGGGAGTTCCTAAATTTTCATAAAAATAAATGTCACAACCGGTGTAATAATAATCTTCACATACCGCTTGGAACAAATCATAATCTCCATCCGCATCGATATCGACCAAATCCATTCCATAATAAATTTCAGTCACCATATTCAGTCCAAAAGGAGCAATTAGCGCATCTGCAAAGGGTTGTGCTTTTGTACTTTTACCAAGTCCGAATATCAAGCAGATCAAAATCAATAAATACTTTTTTTGAATTGTTTTTCCATTTCGTTTCATCGTGATATGATTTTAAAGTTTTAAAAATGAATCAAGTGATATTCAATCGAATAATTTCTTCAATAAAGCGGGACGCCATTTCTTCTTTTAGTCTATTGTAGGTCTTTTTATCTTGTTCGGCCCGTTCCGCTATTTCAATTTTAAGTGCTGCGTATTGATTTCTAGCTTCTTCGTTTCTACGCAAATAATCCCTAAATTGAATGTGTCTTTTTAGTTCGCTATTGTCCTTATGACAAACATACAAATGGTGCTTAACTTCATCTAAAATACCATGTTGAAAGTCAATATTTACGTTTCGTTTAAAGACTTCACGTCCTAGTATTCCTTGATCGCCATTGTGGTAATAACCCATTTTTTCTAGGTCACTTTTTATGGTGTCAAAATCCTCCGGTTCATGATATACGACATCAATATCAATGATGTTTTTCGCCGCAAGTCCGGGGACGGATGTACTACCGACATGTTCTATTCGAATATTCGTTCCTTTGATTGATGTGGCCAATACCAAAGCGATTTTGTTAAAATTTTCCGACCATTCAATATTGTATTCCTGAATGAGTTTTCGCATACTATTATTTTACGTACCAATATGTATTTCCACCACCCATAGCCTCAATACTATTCATCATCATTGCATGATTGCTGAGGGAGATATTATTCATTAGCGTATAAGTATCCGGACTGATTTGATTTCCTGTATTGTTGGGTGTGGATTCGGCGGTTTTCGCACTTAACAACTTTGTGAAAGACTGTTTTTGTTCCGTATCCATAGATTCATAATTGACCATAATCATCTTTGCATAAGTAGCGATTAAGCAAATGGATTTCCGTTCATCGGCAGATGCCTTTCTGAATTCAGAACGCGTTTCTTTGATGACGGATGGACGGTCAGGAGTAGGGGAGTCCGCTCCTTGTAATTTTGAAGTAAAAATCCCAAAATCAATAATGGTTTGAATGTCTTGTTCTGTTAAAACCATCTTGTTTTCTTGGTCATAATCCAATACACCTATTTCAGATTCAAGCAATCGATTCAACAATGAATTTTCTTTTTTGGAAACCACTAGCGCTTCCGCTAAAATCATATTTCGAGCAATGCCGATTTGCAGGATATCATTTGAATTGAAAATTTGCTGCATCAAGTTGCGAACTTGGGCAAGTCCGTTCAATGTTGCTTGGGGAGCAGCTTTAAAACTTGCCGAGGCTTCTTGCTTGGCTTTGGCCAATTCAGTAGGGGAGAGCTTCCTCCCTAAAAGGAACTCTCCGAACCAGCGACCTTGGTTGAAATGTCCTTGGGTGTATGGAATCCCATTATGGGAAAATAAAATTTGGTTGTCGTCCAAATCATATGGCGAAACTTCAGGGCGTGTATCTAAAATCGTTTCGGCGACCGAACCATCACGTGTGAATGTAATAGGCTGTCCGTCGGCATTGAACTGTTGTTTTAAAACCAAATAATTTTCATCCAGTCTGAGGATATCGAAACTCTCATTTAATCCACCGTCGTAGTAGCCGTTAAAGTTGATGGTCGTTCCCATTGTCCAGTATGAACCCGTGTGCGTGCCTCCATCCGCAAATTCGAATTTGTAAGTCGATTCTAATTCGCCTGTACGGAAAATCATTTTCATTCCGTCCACCTGGTTGACCCAGGTGCCGTCCAATTGGGTTTGTGCTGACATATTCATAAATACAAAAGAAGAAAAAACTATGGCAAAGAATTTAAAGAATTTCATTTCGAAATATTTATCGGTTAATCAATAGTGGCAAGTTCTTCTTAATTCGTTACTGTCGTTGTAGAATTTGTTTCAATGATTGTCAAAAATGTTACGGGAGGGGATATTTGAAAAATCTTATTTAACATAATGTAAATTATAGGAAAATAGAAGTCCCCGAACTGAAAAACCATTAAAATCAAAATCGACGCTCTCCAAACCCAAGGAAAACGCCTATCACATTCAAAACCTTATTTTTAAATTCCTATCCGATAAAACCGCCGGTTTTCGGGTTGATATGATATGCGTCGATAAACGTCATCGAATTTTGAGTGCCGGTCACCATTTTGGTTTTTACCGGCGAATAAATCAAAAAATCGCCGCCTCGATTCGTTTTTTTTCTGTACCATCTAAAATCGCCATTTGACAAATTATTTAGGTTGCTTGAAAATACATTTAAACATCCTCGGTAAGCTTCGTTGTTTTTCTTGTCCCAGCAGCCGAGATGCTGCCGTCCGTCAAAATCGTATGAGTCACGGATATACACTCCAATCTCGGTGATTTGAACTTTGTAGAAGAAATTCCTAAGCTTGTATATTCCGCCGATGCTTGAATCTTGGTCTTTGGTTTTGGTCAATTCAACATAGCCTTTTACGAGGACACGATATTGGAAATTACCCAGAGCCGCTGTCAGTCCGTTCAGGTATTTCGTAGGCGATTTTACAGCCCTAGAATTGATATAATCTTTTTCCAAAAGATTATATGAGCGATTGAAATTACCGAACTCGACTTTCTGTCCGACACGGGTCGGCAATTTGAGTTTCCAGTGTTTCCGAATATTTTTCATCAAGATTTTTTTGGCGGCATCATTGATCCAAATCCTTTCACTGATCATCTTGTCATATACGGTTTTGGCGGCAGTGAATCCAAGCGACCAATCCACGTCGATGATGCAGGTTTCGTATTCCGAATCATAATTTGGAAACGCTATGGCAGAGTTGTTTAGCCAGCGGCGCATCAAAGCGGCCCCCTTGTGCCAACCTTTCGCAATCATAATATTCGGGACATTATCAATAAATGATACAAGGCCGCTTTCGGAATTATTGGTTGTCATGTTGAGATTTTAATTTGTAAATAAATATCGGATTAATCCGGTGCATTAATTACTTCTAAAAATAAGGAATCCTCCACCGAATAAATGAAAATATCATCCTCTCCCCCTGCGAAATCCAAATGGAATTTCAAGGAATCCGTACGGTTATCTTTTTTCACCTCCTCTACAGAAACAGTAGCACCCGCTATTTCAAAAATCGACCCCGGATCAGGTATTTTTTCAGGTAGATAATCGTCATATCCTTTTTCATTTAAAGCGTAACTATAAGCATCCTCAAAATCAATATTACCGACTTTCACTAAGCATTTACTGGTAAATAAATATTGTTCAGGAATATCTTTGTCCACACATCTAACAGGACTCGATTGAGATGAATCTTCCGATTTTATTTCACCTGTATCCGGATTACATATTTGCTGTAAAGCATCAAGGAATTGAGGTAATGTTTCATCCAATTCGTTGACTTCACTATTGCTTTCTTTTATTGATTTTATTCGATTTCCATCGCAAACGATTCTATAGGTGATTGATGATTTCTCACCCTCATCTCCATTGATAAACATGATGGCATCAAAATCGAGGATGTGCTCCTCCCCTACTAAAATATGTGAAAGGTTTTCGAATCGTTGCGCACAACCTGAACCGCAACTGACTACGAATGAATTTAACTCCGGTAGCTTTTCGGGTTCGGGAATAGCTATGGAAGTAGCTTGGTTGCTAGCAGGCGTTTCTTCTTGCTCCGTATTTGGGTTTTCAACGGTTGGATTATTGTTGTTGCATGCATTCCAAAATAAGGCCGCTGAAATCAATACAATTGCTTTTAAAATATTTTTCATCATCTAAATTAATAAAATAAATGTTATCGTGGATTTTCAAAAGTGTATATAGCAAATTGCACATTCTACATCATTTTCCAAGAAAGTCCTTGGTTAATATAAACGAAATATTAGAGTCCGTTTTTCGAGTCGATTAATGCTTGTTTGATTTGAGCGGGTGTTATATGAGCTTTATTCAAACCATCGCCGGCATAATACGACTCCCCGCCTGCGGCAATTCGATTTTCACTTATGGGTTTGTCTTTTTGAACACCGATGCTAGCCCATTCTTTAGCGCAGTCGTACATAGCGTCTTCTACACTTCCAGACCCTTCTAAAAAGTTAATGATAGCGGGTCTTTTACCATCTATCAAATATTCATCAAATATACGATCTTGCATTTCTTCATTCATTAAATCATCTTGATTTAAACCCAGTACTTCTATCGCTTTTTTTAATGTTTTTGGTATGATTTGATATCTTCCAACTGCAAACAAAACGCTACTTTTTGATTGTTTAGCCCTAATCTGTCGAATTGTCATGTTCACCACTGTTAGGTTTCTCACTACCCTAACCTTTTTACTAATTTCTTCGCCTTCCGAGTCATATTTCCTTTCTATTCGATTACAAATGTTGTAATCATTATTTGACTCTTTCTGAGCTATCATATTTGCGAAAGCACTATGCGCCCATCTGTAGGTATGATTTCCATCTTCAAAAGTATTTCTATATCCTTCTCTTAAAATGGGCAAAGGGTCTTCCAAGTCACTTCGCCGATTAAATGGTTTTGTACTATTAGACAACTTTCGGGTCAGGTCGTATCCGGCTTTTCCAGAATAGTATTCGAAGTGGATCATGTACACTATTTCTCCTCCTATTTTCAGAACCGGCTGTCCGTTATTTTTCAGAAGTTTTCCGGTTTTTCCAAGAACTTGTCCTTGATCGACCAAATCTCCCACTTTCACTTCAATTGTAGGTGGATCCAATTCACCATATCGAATGATGAATTTTCTTCCATCCTCTGTTTCATGTAATATCGTGACTTGATGTGTTTGAGCATAAAAGTCATCCACACGCAAAACTTCCCCGTTCGAGATGGCAACAACGGTTTCTTTGGGTTTGCTATATAAATCACGACCTGCATGTTTTCTTGCTCCCTTATTTCTGTTGGAACGGAAACTCGCCATATTGGCTGCTTGGGGGGGGGGGGGGGGGGGG
>JAHDCE010000171.1 GCA_020630045.1 Saprospiraceae bacterium
CGACTCGTATTTCTATCAATAAAGCAACGGCAGAGGAATGGACAGCACTCAATGGCATCGGCCCGTCTTATTCCAAACGAATTGTCAAATTCAGGGAAAAGTTAGGTGGATTCTATAGTATAAACCAAGTGGCCGAAGTGTATGGGCTACCTGACAGCACATTTCAAGCGATACTTCCTCAGCTGGCCTTGGAAACGGGTGGATTAAAAAAAATCAACATCAATTCGGCTGAAGAAGAAGAGCTCTCCGCTCATCCTTATTTGTCTTATCGACAAGCTGGGTCTTGGGTCAAATACAGGAAAATGCATGGTCCCTTCGAACGAGTGGAAGATGTGCAAAAACTACATGCTATCTCTGAGGAGACTTATCAAAAACTCCTTCCTTACTTGACACTTTGACCTCCTGCCATAAGACAACAGCCTCATATTGCCATAATTTATCTATCTTGTCCGGCATCCGAAACAGAGCACAACCAAGTTAAAGCATGCCAGATCGTATCCAGTATAAAATTATTACAACACACCAAGAATTAACATCCGTTTGTGAGGCTATTCGTGAACAGTCCGAGTGGATGGGCTTTGACACCGAGTTCATCGGAGAGCGAAGGTATATTCCTTTGTTATGTCTTGTCCAAGTATCAGCCTCCACAGGTACGTTTTTAATAGACACATTGGAGATTGACGACATCCGCCCACTCATCAATTTATTAGAGGATGAGAACATATTGAAAATCACCCATGCCGGAGACAACGATTACAAACTGTTTCACAGACTATATCAATCGGTTCCGAAAAATGTGATTGACACTCAAATCGCGGCTGGTTTCCTAGGGCTCGGATATCCGGCTTCTTTTCAAAAAATCATCAATCGGTTCTTGAAAATCCGGATTTCCAAAGCGGAAACGGTTTCTGACTGGCAGGCTCGGCCGATTCGTTCCAAGCAGTTGGATTACGCCGCTAAGGACGTAATTTACTTGTATGACCTTTGGGAAAAACAAAAAAGAACACTGGAACGCAAAAATCGAATTGACTGGGTTAAGGAGGAGTGTGCGAAATACACCCGTCCCGAATATTACGACCAAGATATCCTCAAGCAAGTCAGGGACAGTCGCTTGATGCTCTCTTTGGACAAAAGAGAACGTATGATGCTCATCAGGCTTCATATTTGGAGAGACCAAGAGGCGGCGGCTAAAAACACTTCCAGAGAAAAGATATTACAAGCAAAATTGATTCCCGCTATTCTAAAAACCATCAAATCCGGTAAAAAGTCCCTGAAAGGGGACCGGAGAATTCCCCAACATATTGCGGAAAAGTATTGGGGTACATTCAATCAGCTTTATCAAAAAAGCATTTCACAGGAGGAGCAAGACATCCTGGACTCTGTTCCGGAACGTCGAGAGATTTCGGAAGAACAAAACATCGTCATGGATTTGTTGAATCAAATTTTCAAATTGATGTGTAATCAAAACAAGGTCGCGGCGACCTTGCTTTTGCCTCGGTCGGAGTTCAACAAAATGAAACAAGACATGAACTATGTCCCCGAACTTTTGGGAAACGGTTGGCGAAGTGATATTTTAGGGGAAAATATTTTGGATTGGCTGAGCAAACGCAAACATCTTCGAGCCACTTTCAACAATAATGAATTCCGTATAGGATTGGAGGCTGCAGACAAGTCGACAACCGAGGAATAATTTTCAAAACAATATCCTTTATGAAACCTGTAGGTGTTATCGGTTCGGGTAAATTCGGAACTACCATCGCCAAGTTGTTATCTACGAATGTAGAAGTCATCGTTTCGACAAGACGGGATTCCGTTCTGGAAAACATCAATGAAAAACATACTCACTTAGGGTTACAACTCAACGATAATATCAGGGCGACTAAGGATTTTAAAGAACTCGCAGAAACCTGTGATTTGATTTTCCCGGTCGTACCATCAGCTTATTTTCGGAGTATGCTGAAAAACTTGTCTCCACATCTTCACCCCAAGCACATATTGATACATGGCACCAAGGGATTGGACATCGGAGACGTAGACCTGAATGAAGTCAAAGCGGGCAACTTCAACTTGCTACCCAAGCACGTACGAACCATGACACAACTCATCCTTGAAGAGACGGTAGTTTTGCGTGTCGGGTGTCTGTCCGGACCGAATCTATCAGCTGAAATCATGGCCGGCGAACCGGCAGCCACCGTCATCGCTTCCAAATTCAACGAAGTTGTTGACTTAGGAAAAAAGGCTTTACATAGTGACTTGTTCAGGGTGTATGGCTCTTCGGATTTACTAGGAGCCGAATGGGGCGGCGTACTCAAAAATGTTTATGCAATCGCTTCGGGATTAATCTCAGGACTTGGATTCGGATACAATCTACGAGCAGTATTGATTACCCGTTCTATCTCCGAAATGGTCAGATTGGGCAGTTTGATGGGTTCTAACAAAAGGGCTTTTTTCGGCATGTCCGGCATCGGCGACATGATCGCCACCGCATCCGTAAACAAGAGTCGTAATTTCACAGTCGGAGAACGTTTTGCCAAGGGAGAAACATTGGAACAAATACTCAACTCCATGACCGAACCGGCCGAAGGGTTACGCACCGTAACCATGGCTCGGGATTTATCACGGCATTTCGGACTACATCTACCAATAGTAGAAACCGTCTTCAGTATCCTATATGAAGGTATGGATACACAAGAAGCTTTGGTTTACTTAATGAATTACCCCTATACGGACGACGTGGATTTTATGTAAGTCTATCCCTTACTCAATGTCTTGGAAATATCTGTCGTGAACGCCATGAGAGCAGGTATAACGGCCGCAAAAAAGCCAATCAACAACGCCACTGCAAGCATCACCCATTCGGCGGGTAAAAACATCCATCCTGTAAAGTCGTATCGGTACTCTTCACTAAGATAGCCGGAAAGCATTTGCATTCCTATATGGCTTAGGGCGATACCAATGATATACCCTAGAATGGCGATAATCAATCCCTCTAAAAGAATCATGAAAAAGAGTCGTATTCGAGAAGCTCCGGATACTCGCATAAGCGCCAATTCATATTTGCGGGAACGCAAGGAATTGAATAAGGAAATAAACACGCTCAACCCGGATACACCGATGATGATGATCGCCAACCAGCGAAGAATACTTTCGCCGGCTCCCATCATGTTGTAAAGACGGGTCATTTCAAAAGCGGGAGAAGCGGCTTGCATATCCGTATTTTCATTAATCATCCGAGGCAATTTGACCGCTGCCATCCGATTGCGGAAAAACAACAACATAGATGTCAACTCTCGGTCGTCAATAGATACAGAATCGGGATGCACTCCATGACCATCATGGACGGCCCAGACACTTTTTACATTCGTCAATATCAGTTGATCCAATACCGATCCGGTGGATTCTAATATACCCACGACTTTGAAATCTTCGGCACCTTCATGCCCGAAGCCATCATCGGCAAAACCATGCGAACTTTGGAAGGCATCGCCTAATTTGAGTTCCAATTTTTCGGCTACCGTTGCTCCTAGGGTCACTTCATATAATTCTCCCCACAGCTTACCTTCAGCGGTTTTTCCTTCATACAAATCGACATAGTCGGTTGTCGTTCCTACGATTCGATATCCCTTGTAGCTGTCGCCTAGCGCCATGTCGATAGCTTTCTCAATCATGGGGTTTCGCTTGAGTCCATTGGCTTGACGCAATGGAATATTCCCGGTAGGGAAATCGATATGGAAGATGCTACACAGAATGATTTGCAAGGGACTCCCCTTGGCACCGACCACCATATCTATCCCTGCGAGGTTGCGTTCGAACTTGTCGTCTAATTGATGGTTAAGGAGTAGTATTAAAGAAATCAATCCGACACCCAATGCGAACAACACCAAACTGAGGATGGTGGAAAGCGGTTGTGCGAACAAGTTTCTCCAACTTAGTTTCAGTATGTTCATGGTATTATAGTTCTATCCTTTCCGGAAAATGTTCTTTCAATCGGTTGTCATGGGTAACGATGAGCAATGCCGCTCCGTTTTCCTTAGCTTGTCCTTCTAATAACTGGACGACTTCGTCAGTATTGACATCATCCAAGGCGGATGTCGGCTCATCCGCTAGAATCAGTGCCGGCTTGTTGACGATGGCCCGAGCGATGGCTGCCCGTTGTTGTTCTCCTTGGCTCAAATTGTGGGTTTTGGATTTCGCTTTGTGTCCGATATTCAAGGCATCAAGTATGCGGCGAACCGTTTTTTTATCTTTCGCCAAACCAGCTAATCCTTGACACAGCAATAAGTTTTCTTCTACGGTCAAAGCACGGACGAAGTGTGGTTTTTGGAATATGATTCCGATATTTTGTCCACGAAAGCGATCCCTACTACCGGAAGATAAACCATACAAAGATTGTCCTTTGATATTCACCATTCCGACCGGGGGCATCAACAATCCTCCTAGGATATGTAACAGAGTCGTCTTTCCACAACCTGATTGTCCTAGGATGAGCAAGCTGTCACCGGCTTCCGCCGCCAAGTCCGGAAATTTTAGCGCCGTGCTTCCGGAATACGTATAGGATATATTTTCAGTTTTTATCATAAGGCAATATTCGAGTCCTCAAAGGTAAAAAATAGACGCTACTGGCTGTGTTAATTAACTGCAAACAATGAATTTGTTTAAAAACTACTCAATACATCATTCAAATAATTTCCCTTGCTTGGCTTCCGGCAATAGTCGAAATGATTGTCGATGATGAACGGTAGCCCCATGAATCCGAATCGCGTTCCTATGAGCGACGGTCGGATAGCCTTTGTTCGTATGCCAAGAATAATCGGGAAATTGCTCCGCCAAATTCAACATGTATTCATCCCTGTAAGTTTTTGCCAGAATCGATGCGGCTGCGATGGACATGTATTTTCCATCTCCTTTTATGACACACTCAAAAGGAATGTCTTCATAAGGCTTGAAACGGTTACCATCAATGAGTAGCATTTCAGGTCGGATAGACAATTTGCCTACGGCGGTTTGCATGGCTTCGATAGACGCATTGAGTATATTGATTTTATCAATCCGTTCAGGGGAAAGGCTCGCCACTGCCCAAGCCAAGGCATCACGTTCTATTTCTTTACGAAGTTCGGCACGTTGGTCATGCGTCAATTGCTTGGAATCATTGAGTTTTTCATTTTGATAGTCCTTGGGCAATATGACGGCTGCCGCATGGACGGGACCGGCCAAACAACCTCGTCCGGCTTCATCGCAACCGGCTTCTATCAATTTAGGATGGAGAAAGGGTTCTAGCATATTACTTATCGTAGCTTCTAATTTTGCTTTCGCAAAATAATGGCTAAACTTGCGATATGGAAATCAAAATCGAATATCCTTTAAAAAACCTGAACACTTTCGGCATGGATGTCAATGCGGAGCATTTCGCTACCGTTCAATCCGAAACCGAATTGAAGCACCTCATCCAATCAAATTCCGACAAGGAAATCAGGATACTCGGAGGCGGTAGCAATATCCTTTTCACGAAGGATGTTCCCGGCTTGTTGGTATGGAATGAAATCCAAGGGATTTCGATAATTGAAGAAACTACTGAGGAAGTCATTGTGGAAGCTAACGGTGGTGTCATTTGGCATGATTTGGTCATGTGGACCCTAGAACAAAACCTAGGAGGCATTGAAAATTTGTCCTTGATTCCCGGCAAGGTCGGGGCTGCTCCTATACAAAACATCGGAGCGTACGGTGTAGAGTTGAAGGATGTGTTCCACTCCCTCGATGCCTTGGATTTGACCACCGGAAAAACTCGGGAGTTTTTGCATAAAGATTGTGATTTCGGCTATCGGGATAGTGTATTCAAAAGACAATACAAAGGTCAATATTGCATTACTAAAATTCGCTTGTCATTAAGACGGGTCCCACATGTATTGAATACCCAATATGGAGCAATCGGTAAAGAATTGGAAAACATTGAACAGCCAACTATTCAAGACGTGAGTAAAGCCGTTGTTCGCATCAGAACCGGCAAACTGCCCGACCCGCAAGTCATCGGTAATGCCGGAAGCTTTTTTAAAAATCCGGAAGTTTCTTCCGAATTCTTCGGAAAATTCATCATTGAGCATCCTAACGCGCCTCATTATCCACTAGCAGACGGACGGGTGAAGTTGCCGGCCGGTTGGTTGATTGACCAATGTGGCTTCAAGGGTATGGTTCACGGACGTACCGGGTGTTATGAAAACCAAGCATTGGTACTTGTCAATCGAGGGGGAGCAACAGGCGAAGAAGTATGGGCTTTCGCCCAAATGATTCAGGAAAAAGTGAAGGAGACGTTTGGGCTCGTCCTTGCTCCTGAGGTAAACATTTGGTGATTATCCTACTTCGAGTACGTAAGAATGTCCTAGGAAGAATATGTAGAACAAGAGGAGCATGGCGCCTTCCCATCGAGAAATTTTTCCCGTAAGGGTCATGAATGCGAGCAAAAAGGAAACCCCCATCATAAAGGGTAGGCTGAACGCCAATGTCCCATCTGTAATGAGTAACGGGCCGAATAAGCGTGAAATACCCATCACCCCATATGTATTGAATATATTGGAGCCGATGACATTACCTACAGCAATAGACGAATTGCCTTTGCGAGCGGCGCTGATACTGACCACGACTTCCGGCAACGATGTCCCCAAAGCGACTGCGGTTTGGGCGACGAATCCAGCACCGATATTCAAATGATCACAGATGCCTTCGATACCGAAGATGACATATTTAGCGCCTACGGCTACCAAAGCTCCTCCTAGTATCAAAAGGGCGTATTCTTTCCAAGATACCTTGGGCCTCTCTTCTTCATCTGCTTCGTCGTTGGCGAAGGAATTGATTAGAAAGATGACCAATCCGACCAATAGGACAATGGCTTCCCAAAGCGCTAATGAACCGTCGTAGATAAAAAACCACAGCAACAAAGCGGAACCGATCATCAAGGGGAGATCCATCGACCGGAAATTAACGGGAATGGTCTTGGCGAACATGGCGACAATCCCTAGTACCAAAGCGATATTGGCGATATTTGAACCAACTACATTTCCCGCTACGATTTCGGATTTACCACCGTAAACTGATGCAATGGAAGATGCCAGTTCAGGTAAGGAAGTACCGAATGCGACGATGGTCACACCGATAATAAAGGGAGAAATACCGAAAGAGAGTCCGATTTTTTCGGCGGATTCCACGAACCAGTCAGAGGCTTTTAGCAATCCGGCTAAAGCGACGACAAAAATCAGTATGTATAATCCTATTCCCATTTAATATTACGAGTATAAAGATGATTGGTCAATGCGGGTTTGGGTGCAAAAGTATCTTTTTTTGTGAACTTGTCGGATACCTTATGACTTATCTCCCTCTACCTTCTCCTTGATTTGTAGCACGGCGGCTTCTAGTGCGGGTGTCATATCCAGTCCTGCCAATTCTTTGAGGGTCGGTTCTCTGTCCGTTTCAAAAACAACGAATACAGTCCCTTCACGTTCTTCCAATCGATTGACCATCGTGCCTTTTAGGAAGGGGTGTTTGACGAGATTGTATTTTATCGTCCACTCCTCGGGGTTCATGATGATGAGCTCGATGACGTCCCCTTCTTCGGCGAAGATGGTTCGGATGAACTCGTTTTCTTCACGTTCTTTGATTTCGAAGTCACCTAACTCGGACATGAACTTGTCGGGGTGGATGGCTTTTTCCACTAGGACAGACCATGTTTTTTCTAATGTCGAATCGACTTGTATTTCGCTTTTGGTATGCATGGAAACTAGTGTTATTTTAATGTCAGACAGACCACAAATTAAGTAAGTACACTGTACTTAAGTACCCGGCCATAAGTAATTAGGGAATATGCTTTTCGGGTATTTTTGCTTT
>JAHDCE010000172.1 GCA_020630045.1 Saprospiraceae bacterium
GCTTTTTCCTCTGGCTACCCCAGCTCATTATTCCATTCATCATGGTTTCATTGATTACGGGAACGCTCATACATGCGTATCCTAGGTGGTACTCTGCTTGGGTGGAAACCCGTCATTGGAACGGCTTTCAAAACAAAGAAAATATGGCAGCGGAAAGGAAAAAATTAAAATCGCTCCTGCTTCGCCACTTTGACCTATAAACCAATCTCTCCAACGCTTGTTACCGACTTGATATGGAACAATTGGGGATTATCATACTCATTTTGGTATTTGTATACCAAACAAAGGTGTTAGTTTCCCAATTACTCCTAATTTTGCAATCGCTTCTTAGTTTTTTGGTCAACCAAATTGCTACAGGTGCATAAACGATTCGGAGGTATGAGCCGACAAGTGAATTCAAATCTAAAGTCCATGCCATTTACAGACGACCCTAATGCCGCTTCTCGTAAAAAGGACCATATCGAGCTGGCGTTCAAGTCCCAAGTTGCCAAGGCGATTTTGGACGAACGATTCAGTTATGAGCCCTTGCTTTCAGCCCACCCTTGCCGGAATGGACTGCAAGAGAAATCCTTTTTGGGAAAAACGATCAAAACACCCCTTTGGGTCAGTAGCATGACAGGAGGTACCCAACTTGCTAGGACCATCAACCACAATCTGGGGCGAGCTTGTCAAGAATTCGGAATGGGAATGGGACTCGGATCATGTCGACAACTTCTCAGGAGCGACGAGTACTTCGAAGATTTCAACATTCGCCCGATGATGGGTGAAGATGTTCCTCTTTTCGCCAATTTGGGGATTGCCCAAATTGAGCAATTGATTAACACAAATGAACTGTTTTTAATAGATAATTTATTAGACAAGTTACAAGCGGACGGACTAATCGTACATGTCAACCCGCTGCAAGAATGGTTGCAGCCCGAGGGGGACCGTTTCGAACATCCACCGATAGAAACCATCATGCGACTGCTCGACCATGCCCGATACCCAATTATTGTGAAAGAGGTGGGGCAAGGGTTCGGTAAAGAAAGTTTACGCTTGATGTTACAACTTCCATTGGCCGCTATTGATTTTGCGGCAAGCGGAGGGACCAATTTCGCAAAGCTTGAATTGCTTCGTAGTGATGTGTCCAAGATGGAAATTTTCCAAAACTTGGCCCTTGTCGGGCATTCCGCGGAAGAAATGGTCAATATTACAAACGACTTGGTTGAAGAATTGGGGAGCAAGGTACGTTGCAACCAACTCATCATTTCAGGAGGAATCAAGTCATTTTTAGACGGTTACTACTTGATGAACAAATCAAATCTTAGTGCTGTTTATGGACAAGCGTCATCCCTGCTTCGCCATGCGAGGGAGGATTACGAAGTTTTGAGTGCCCATATCTCAAACCAAGTACGAGGTTTGGAGGTGGCTCAAGCATTTTTGAAAGTAAAATAATTACTCTTATCTTGCTTTTCTATGGCATGTGATAAAAACAAGAGCATTTCAGGCTTTTCAAAACTCACCAAACAAGAAAAGGTGGACTGGGTAGCACGTCATTTTTTTGATGCGCCCGAAAAAGTTCGTGAGGAACTCTCCGGATTTTGGCATGGTGATATCCAATTACAAAAAACGATAGATGGGTTTAGTGAGAACACCATCAGCAATTTCGTGATGCCGTTCGGTGTGGCGCCCAACTTTTTGATTAATGACAACACCTATTGTGTACCGATGGTCATTGAAGAAAGTTCGGTTGTAGCCGCCGCCTCCAGTGCCGCTAAATTTTGGATGACCCGAGGGGGATTCACCGCCGAAATTTTAGGAACGGTGAAAATGGGGCAATTGCATTTTACTTGGAATGGCGATGTCTCCAAACTCAAAAACAGCCTAGAAGGAATTGAAGCGCTTCTGAGGGAAAACACCACCCATATCACCGCGAACATGCGGAAAAGAGGAGGTGGCATACTAGGGATAGAGTTACTAGACTTTACGAACCAAGAGCCCGGTTTGTATCAATTTAAAGTTTCATTCGAAACTTGTGATTCGATGGGAGCTAATTTCATCAATTCCATCCTAGAAGAATTCGGAAGAACCCTGAATAGTTATTTGGCGACAGCCGAAGGATTTGAAGACCATGAAAGGGAAGCGACTATTATCATGGCCATTTTATCCAATTATACCCCTGATTGTATTGTCAGGGCAAAGGTAGAATGCCCGATTGAGAACCTCGGCAACTTCCCTAGGGGCATCACCGCTGAAGTATTTGCCGAAAAGTTCAGAATGGCGGTTCGAATCGCACAAATCGACCCTTTCCGGGCAACGACGCACAACAAAGGTATTTTTAACGGGATAGATGCTGTCGTATTGGCTACGGCCAATGATTTCAGAGCAATAGAGGCTAATGGTCATACCTATGCTTCTCGCGATGGTCAATATCGAAGCCTCAGTCATTGTTCCATTGACAATGGAACGTTCAAGTTTTGGTTGGACATACCGCTTACAGTAGGAACAGTGGGCGGATTAACTCATTTACACCCCATTGCTAAACGATCATTAGAATTACTGGGTAACCCATCCGCTAAAGAATTGATGGGAATTATCGCTGCCGTTGGATTGGCTCAAAATTTCGGTGCATTAAAGTCCTTGGTCACGACCGGTATCCAAGAAGGACATATGAAAATGCATTTACAAAATATGCTCAATCACTTGGAAGCGTCCAATAAAGAAATGGAAGCTACTATCAATTATTTTTCCGATAAGGTCCCTTCTTTTTCCGCGGTTAGAAAATACTTGGAATGTTTGCGTGCGGGCAATGAACAACCCGAACCTGCACTTATCTTTGAAAAGAAATAAACTAATCCGCACTCCATTTTGAATACGATCAAAGCCCAAGGCAAATTGCTTCTTTCCGGCGAATACTTTGTATTGGACGGTGCTTTGGCGTTGGCACTCCCCACCCGACTAGGACAAACCCTAACCGTATTGCCGTCCGATAATGACGGACTAAAATGGACGAGTCTCGATGTCAATGGAGAAGAATGGTTCAATGGGAAATTCGACCTCCCGACGCTGTCCTACCAAGAAGGAACAGACGAACAAGTCGGAAAACGATTGACCGAAATGTTCGCATCCATTAAAAAACAACGTCCTGATTTTCTAAAAGACATCAAAAAAATTGCTGTGGAAACCAAGCTGGAATTTCCTAGAAAATGGGGATTGGGCAGCAGTTCTACATTATTGTTTGCCCTAGCAAAATGGAGTGACACCGACCCGTATCAAATCCTAGGAGAATCGCTTGGAGGGTCCGGATATGATATCGCTTGTGCAGGAGCGGATGGCCCCATTATTTTCCAACGTCATCAGGATGGGATTATGACCAGACCCAGTCATTTTGACCCGAGCTTTAAGAACCATTTGTATTTTGTTTACCTTGGTAAAAAACAGGATAGCCGCGAAGGCATCCGACTATACAGGGAGAAGGCAGGCAATTTAAAACAACAGATTAACCACATCACTGTTATTACGCAACGAATATTAAGCGCTACCACATTAAATGAATTTCAGCGATTGATAGAACACCATGAACGCTTGGTGGGCAATGCACTGGGACTGCCATTAGTCAAGGAGGCACTGTTTCCGGACTACTGGGGCTGCGTTAAATCTTTAGGAGCTTGGGGTGGTGATTTCGTGATGGCAACCAGTAACAGAACTCCGTTTGAAACCCGAAATTATTTTGTAGAAAAAGGACTCGAAACTTGCCTGAGTTATGACGAGTTGATTTTAACCGCTTAAGAGCATGCCTAAATATTTAAACGGAACAATTGTCGATATAAAGGATGTCAACTCGACAACAAAACGATTCTGGGTTGAAGTGGAAGGTGTAGAAAAAATAGAATATAAGCCCGGACAATTCGTAACAATGGAACTTCCGATTCACGAAAAGAGATTGAAACGGATGCGTAGTTATTCCATTGCGGGACCTCCGACTGATTCCAATGTCTTGGAATTCATTATTGTAAGATTGGAAAAAGGCTTGGCAACGACTTACTTGTTTGAAGAAGCTAAGATAGGGACTCCACTCAAGTTCAAACCACCAGCCGGTGTCTTCACGCTCCCTCCTGTACTTGATAAAGACCTTGTATTTGTTTGTACCGGAACAGGTGTAGCTCCTTTTCGAAGTATGATTTTGAATATATATCGAGAGATCATCCCACACAAAAAAATCCATCTTATTTTTGGGACACGATACCAACAAGGCATTTTATATAGAAAGGAGTTTGAAGACCTTGCGGAGCAATATGATAATTTCTCATATTCCATAGTTTTATCGCGTGAGAAGGCTGCAGGAACATTTCAGGGATATGTACATGATTTTTACAAACTACACTATTCCGAACCTGAACCAACTAGGGACTTCTACTTGTGTGGCTGGTCGGCGATGGTCGATGAAGCCGTCGAAACCCTAGGAAAATTGGGATATGAAAAATCCCAAATCAAATACGAATTATATGGGTAACAAAAAAGTCAAACCACTCATCAAGTCGGTATTGGGGAAAACACCGAAATTCGGAACTGATTGTTATATCGCCGAAAACGCGACCGTAATCGGCGATGTGATTTGTGGCGACCAATGCAGCTTTTGGTTTCAATCCGTAGTACGGGGAGATGTACATTATATTCGAATGGGGAACAAAGTAAATGTGCAAGACGGGGCCATTATCCACTGTACTTACCAACAGGCTCCTACAAATATCGGCAACAATGTATCCATCGGTCATCGTGCCATTGTACATGGTTGTACGATTGAAGACAACGTCCTTATCGGAATGGGAGCTATTGTCATGGATCATGTCCACATACCTTCCAATGTATTAATTGCGGCAGGTGCCGTTGTATTAGAAAACAGCAAACTGGAATCCAATTCCATATATGCCGGCGTGCCCGCTAAAAAAGTGAAAGAACTCAGTCCGGAACAGTTTGGAAACACTATCAATCGTATTTCAAATAACTATGTGAAATATTCAAGTTGGTTCAAGGAAGACTTGACAAAAGACCCTGAATAAATTTTATTTTTAAAATTTTCAAAAAAAATTGAAAGTTTGGTTTTGCGGACATATATTTGTAGTCCATGAAAGTCAATTTGACACATACGGATACATTTGCTATTTATAGTTTGCCAAATGAAGAACACCATTTTTTGGTTCGTTCTTCAAAAAAACAAGTTATCCCTTTTGAGTCATTAAGTCCCGACGAATCCGCTTTCGTATTCCATCCATTTACCGAAACGGATCATTCGCCTGCTTTGGCGATATTGCCGGAACAGATATTGATGAATCCGGTTTTCACCTTTTGTAGTGAGCATACCGGCAACCCGGTTTCCTTGTCGGAATCTTCTTATGTTCCATTGGTAGAACAGTTCGTTGATGAAATCCAACAAGGAGGTTTTCACAAAATCATCTCATCGAGGATAATAGAAAAATTCGCACAGCCAGATAATTTATATCCTTTATTCATGAAGCTCAAGGAGCAATACCCTTTGGCTTTTGTCTATTTGGTCAACATACCGGATGTCGGATGCTGGATGGGAGCGACCCCTGAAATATTATTGACCATTGACGAGAATGATATCGGTGAAACGGTAGCCCTGGCCGGAACGCAACCATTATTGGATTTGTCCGACTGGGGTAAAAAAGAAATTACGGAACAGGCGATGGTCGAACAATACATGGCGAACATCCTCATCAAAAGGAAGAAAAATTTTCGAAAATACGGCCCGTATAATGCTAGGGCGGGCCAAGTTGTCCACTTGAAAACCCGATTCACTTTTCCGGTCAATAGCGGTTGGAAAGAAGTGGCGATGGACATTCATCCCAGTCCTGCGGTTTGTGGTTTGCCCAAAGAATCGGCACGTGAATTCATTATCCGGACGGAACCCCATGATCGTGAATATTATTGCGGTTTCCTAGGGCCAGTGAATTGGAACGGCCGAACGGACTTGTTCGTCAATTTGCGTTGTATGCAAGTTTTCAGTGATAAGTTCGCATTGTATGTCGGTGGCGGAATCACCTTCGATTCCATTCCTGAAAAAGAATTGGATGAAACCCGTTGGAAATCCCGTACCTTGTCGGACATCATTGAAACTGTCTGTCAACCCACACAACATGTTATCGGATAAACCCGGCGTTAGGAATTTGGTGGAACTTTGCGCGGCGAAGGGCATTCGTCATGTTATTATTTCTCCGGGTTCTCGAAATGCGCCCTTGAATATTTCTTTCAATGAACATGGTGCTTTCGAGTGTATTTCCGTTCCGGACGAACGATGTGCCGCATTCGTGGCCCTAGGCATCGGTCAACATACCGGACAGCCGGCGATTGTTTGTTGCACTTCGGGTTCGGCGGCATTGAATTTCGCTCCCGCTATCGTAGAAGCTTATTATCAACGAATACCGATGCTGATACTTACGGCTGATCGACCGCCGGAGTGGATTGACCAAGGAGAAGGTCAGTCCATGCGTCAGTCTGGCGTTTATGCAAATTATATCAAAAAGGACTATGATCTCCCGCTAGAAACTCAAGACCAAGACAATCTGGCTATGATAAATCGAATCGTGAATGAAGCTATTCATTTGACGACTTCCGATATTCCTGGGCCGGTTCATATCAATATCCCTTTTAGGGAACCCTTGTATGGACGCAAGGATTGGTCTGATATTCCGCTCCCCAAAAGCATCGACTACCCTACCCCGGTTTTCCATTTGCCGGAAGGCGAACAAAAAAAACTGGCGAATGCTTGGTGGTCGAGTCAGAAAAAAATCGTGCTATGCGGGCTACTTCCGTCGTCCGATGAATTGGAAAATTCACTAGCAAACCTGGTGGATGAAAATACCGTCGTCTTGTCGGAAATCACTTCCAACTTACACCATCCTTCTTTTTTGACCGGTATTGATCGCTTGATTCATCTTATTGATAAAAAAGAGTTTTGTCCGGATATATTGGTGACGATCGGACATAGTTTTATCTCAAAAAAATTAAAATTGTGGTTGCGTGACTTCCGTCCAAAATCGCATTGGCATATCGGATTGGAAACCGTAGCACAAGATACTTTTCAGTCATTGACCCAACATCTGCGAACTACCCCGGAGTACTTGTTTGATACTTTAGTCAAGCACAAAGGAGAACAATCTAATAAATCCGGTTTTCATTTTAATAAAAAATGGAGTGACCTAGCCCTAAAAATAAACCAACAACAAGCTGAATATATCAGTAATGCTCCTTGGTCCGATTTGAAAATATTCGACTGGATGTTATCGAGACTTCCTAGTAATATTGAATTACATCTGGGTAATAGTTCACCGGTCAGGTATGCCGATTTGTTTCCAAGAAAAAGAGGGTGTGTTTACCGCTCCAATCGAGGTGTCAGCGGAATAGACGGCTGCAATTCCACCGCATTGGGGGCAGCGAAAGTTTCTGATAAAACCGTGATGTTGATTACCGGGGACATTTCATTTTTTTATGATTCCAACGCTTTTTGGAATGTCGCCTTACCGGCGAATTTAAAAATAGTCGTTATTAACAACCAAGGAGGCGGAATATTCCGGATGATTCCCGGTCCGGGAACAACAGCTCAGTTGGATCATTTTTTTGAAACGACACATTCGTTTTCTGCCGAAGGTATTTGTAACACCTTTGGTGTAAATTATTATTCCGCGAAAGCGGAAAAAATAAATGAAAATACTTGGGAGGCTTTCCTAGGGGAACAAACAAATGGACAGCCGGCTGTATTGGAAATTTTCACTCCCCGGACAACGAATGATATTGTCTTCAAGAAATTTTATGCTGCATTAAGTACCCGGCCATAAATAATTAGGGAATATGCTTTTCGGGTATTTTTGCTT